>JAHFRS010000037.1 GCA_023266155.1 archaeon | reverse complement strand
GTTTAATCCAGGAAAACAGCAGTAAAGCAAAAATGGTGGTGAAGAGAACTTGAAATGGAAAGGCAAGTTAAAAGGGGTATTATATGAGCTTTCTTCTCACGCCCGTATTCCTACGAAAGAATTAGGCAAACGGCTTAAAATCAGCCAGCAATCAGCGAGTTATCTCATGCGCAACCTGCAGCAGAAAGGCATCATTCAGGATCACAGCACCATCATTGACCCGGCAAAATTAGGATATATCACAGTGCTGGTCTATTTTAATTATATTGACCTTACTCCTAAAACGATTGAGGACACGATTACGTCACTTAAACAGACTGATGCGGTCGTCTCTTTAGCAGAACTGGCGCAGGGCTATGACTTGATGGCTTTGTTTTGCGTCCCTAATTTATCTTCATTCAATAAAATCAAGCGGGATTTCCTGCAGAATTATCACGGCAAAATCTCGGTGGCGGAAACGCATCCGGTGATTGTGAGGCATCTCTATCCCCGAAAATATTTAGCCACCAAGAAGCCATCACAAGAATATGTTATCAGTGGCGATCGGGAAGTGGTCGCCATCAGTGCCATGGAAAAACAAGTGCTCTTCTCTCTCTGGGAACATCCCGTGCACAGTATCATTGACATTCATCTGCAGACCAAGCTTAATCCTAAGACCATTGTTAAAATCAAGAAACGGCTGGAAGAGCAAAAAGTGATTCGGGGGTATACAACTCTATTTGATTTTCCGCAGGTGGGCATTGGCCGGCAATTAATTCAGCTGAATTCAGAACATTTATCGGTGGAAGAAGACCGTAAATTACTGCACGTGGCGTTTACCCATCCGCAGATCATTTCGATGACGAGAGTCATTGGCAACTTTGATCTGTTGGTGGAAACGGAAGGCAGCGAGCAGGAACGATCAGCAGTGCTGAAAGGGTTACGCCGGGAGTTCTCATTTCATAAATATAAAGTGATTGATGTCGGAAGGATGGTGAAAGATAAATTCGTGCCACGGAGCGCCCTGCAATGAAATTATCATCATCATCAGGCGCTGGTTCTGTGGAGACCTCTTCACCCTCTCATTCCCGCCATTCTTTCCGTTCTCCTTCGGACTCACCTTCCCTCTCTTCTTCCCACTCTTCTTCGGGCCTTCCCATTGGTGGACAGGCGGTCATTGAAGGAGTGATGATGCGTAACAAAGAAAAATATTCTGTTGCGGTGCGCCTGCCCAGCGGTAAAATCAATGTCAAGACGAAGCAAAGCAGCCCCTTCCCTCAATTATTTAATGTTATTTTCATTCGCGGCATGGTGGGCTTAGGTTATATGTTAAAAGACGGCCTCGATGCGTTAGTGTGGAGCAGCAACCAGCAATTGGGTACGGATGAACAATTGTCGACGAAAGAACTATTTTTTACTTTATCGATCTCTTTTTGCTTTGCCCTGTTGTTCTTTGTAGGCCTGCCATTTCTTACTGCCCATTTGATCTTGGTCAAAGGAATATGGTTTGATCTGCTGGATGGTCTGTTCCGAATTATTGTGTTTGTCAGCTATCTGCTGATCATTTCTCGGATGAATGACATGAAAACGTTGTTTGAGTATCATGGCGCTGAGCATAAAACAATTTACTGCTATGAAGCACAACGGCCGCTTACTATCGATAATGTTCGGATTTTTCCCCGGCAGCATCACCGCTGTGGAACTTCGTTCCTGTTCCTGGTGGTGGTCATCTCCATCATTCTGTTTTCTCTGGTGTCTTTGCTTTCGAGTCTTTGGTGGGTAAAGTTAAGCAGCCGGATTTTGTTGTTGCCGGTAATCGCGGGAATCAGTTATGAGCTGTTAAAATTAGGCGATAAATTCCAGCATCATCGTGTTTTTAAACTCTTTCTCCTGCCGGGCTTATGGCTGCAAAAAATAACCACAAAAGAGCCCAGTGACAAGCAAATCGAAGTGGCGATGAAAGCACTGCAGGGAGTGGTACGATAATTTTTTGAATTATTCCCTCAATTATTTATAGAAAAAATATTCCTCTCCTACAACAAGTCAGCAAAGATTTCTGCTTCTGGACTGCGCACGCCTTTATCAAGGATAACATAGGCAAATTCTTTGGCTTTACCACGTAAACGGTCCGTCACGACTGTCAGCCCATTATCTTTTTCATCCAAATAAGGGTTATGCACCTGGAAGGGATCTCCGACAATAACCAACTTGGAACCGCTGCCTAGGCGTGTTCCGATCATCTTCATCTCTTTGCGGCTGAAATTTTGGGCTTCATCGACCAGCACATAGGTATTATGAAACGTGTCGCCACTGACAAAATTAATGGGCATACATTCTATCCATTCTTCCCGTCCCACATAATCTACGGCGGTTTTTCCTAGAATAATGTGCATGGCGGTATTGATCGGCCGGAAATGAGGAGCTATTTTTTCTTCTTCCATCCCCGGCAGGTAGCCTAATTGCTGGCCTAATTCCAGCGTGGGGCGAATGACCACGACTTTATCATATTTTTTGGTGGAGGCTCCTTCCTCTTCCATCACCTGATATAGTCCTGCAGCCAGTGAAACGACAGTTTTTCCCGTTCCCGCTTTTCCCAATGCAGCAACAATGGTCAGGTCTTGATCTAAGCAAGCATCAAGTAGGAATTGCTGCCCATAATTTTGGGGCCTGATTTTTTCTACTGCTTTTATTTCTTTGATTCTCTGGAATTTCCCTTTACGATATTTGGCTAACACCGATTGCTGCGTGGATCTTAACACTAAATATTGATTTAATTCTATCTTGCCGAAATCGGCGGGAACATCCACCACACCCTGCTGATACAGCTCATCAATGATCTTTGGCGCAACATCATATAACTGCTCTTGCTTAAAGAAAGCGTGTAAATCTAATTTTGCTTTGTCGTGTAAATAATCTTCTGCAGCGATCTGTTGCTCGCGAGCCAGGATTCGCACCACCGTATCCTTTGTCACAATACTCGTGGCGATCGTGGAATCTTGATTTTGCAGGAACGAGGCATATTGAAGTAATACCGGATCCGCGAATGGCTCTTTCATCTGCTGCATTAATTTTTCAAGTGATCGTTCTTCAGGCTTAGCATTCGGCAGATGAAAAAATAATTTTCCTCCCTGGCCTAAATCTATCCCCTCTGAATGTACGCCGGAGGTGGTGAGATGTTCAATCGCTCTGATAACTTCCCGGGCATTGGCATTAATTTCTTCATTCCCTTTCTTGAATTTATCCAGTTCCGCAATCACTGCAAGGGGGATATAGATATCATTATCTTTAAAATTAAACAGTGCAGTAGGGTCGTGCAGCAAGACACTCGTATCAATCACATACCTTTTTTTACTCATTTTTGTAATGCTCGAAGAATCGCCGTATATTCTGCCACGAAGCGATAGTTGGACATCCCTAATCGCTGCACTAGTCGGTTGTATTCTGTTGCCCCTTCTTTAAGGCGTTGGCCAATACGCTGGAATTCTGCTCTCTGAGCCAGCTCGATAACAACATGTTCCACCGTGTTGGAAGCAACCTCCTGAGGAAAGGTGTGCGGCAGAAAGTGTTGTGATAATTCCTCGCAGGTATATTTTCTCCAGGCTAATTCTCCCAAGCGTTGGTGGAAAAAATCTCTGGTCCAGCGCTGGAAACTTTTCTTGTATTCCTGTAGCACGTCCTGATTAAGACTGTGGCGCTGCGCGAGAATGATACCGGGAGAACTCGCGTGAGGCACGGTGCTTACTGCATAAGCATACAGTGTTCCGATCGTTTCAAGATTGAGGCGATAGGCGCTATTATCCTCCAGTCTGACGTCGGGATTTTCCAATTTATCAATCAGTTGATACAAATTTAAGCGCGTTCTCGTTCGCTCACTCGATTTATCTTGAGCCATCATCCTCCCAGCCAATTTATGGTTTATATATTCATTTCCATCTTGCAATAGTGAAAGAAAGAAGAAGATGTTGTAATGCTGTTCTCACAATGCTGTTCTCACAATGACTCTGTTGAGAGCTATATCCTTAAGAATATAACCCGCTCACATGCTCTTTCCAACTTCATTTCATCAACTCGCTCCCCCATTTCCTTCCTAATCCTGCTGAATTTCACTCACTTGCCCTGCCTTCTTAATCCTAACAATATTCTCCACAAACGATTCAATCTTGCTTTCGTGCGATACGATAATCGTCTGATGCAAATTGAGCCGTTCCAAAACTTCCCGCACTTTGTCCAGCTGCTCGGAGCTAAATCCATCTGTGGGCTCATCCAGAATCAACAATTCCTTGGTTTTAATGTCCTGGACGATTTCATTGATGACGCGGTTCAGCGCTAATCTATACGCCAGTGCCGCGGACGTTTTCTCCCCGCCACTTAAATTGCTGAAAGTAATTTCATAGCCGTTTTGTTCAATAATCGGGGTGAAATTATCGTCAATTCGTGAAGAGACGGCCTCATCATCAACGAGAATGGAAAACCATTCCTGGAACAGCTGGCTCAACAATTGATGGATGCTGACCAGGAAATGCTTTTCAATGGTATACGTAAGATTCACAAAATATTCTTCCAGCCAATGATACAGTTCTTTCACCCGTGCCAATGTATTCTTTTCCTGAAGAAGCTGTTGAATCTGCTGTTGGGCTTGCTGCTGTTGTTGCGTGAGGGACAGCAGCTGCGCCTGAAGCCGAGCTTGTTGCACTGAAAGATTTTTCTCTTGTTCGATCAACATCGTGACGGTTTTCTTCATGATGATCATTTCCTCACCTTGATCTTTCTTTCCCGCTAATTGTGTTTCAAGAACACTCAGCGACTGCTGGAATCCCCGGCATTGCTCCTGTACTATTGCCCAGCGCTGCCGTTGCTCCTGCAGCACTTGTTCCATGAATTTCTTTTTATGCAGTGCCTCCACGGTTTCTTGGCAGCGTTGGCTTTGCTGCTCAATGATCGGCAGGCGATTTTCCTGTTGTAACTGTTGGATTTCCTTCATCAAGGCATTATTCTCCTGCACTATGATTTGGAGCTGCTGTCGTAATCTCTCTGTTTTCGCTTTTTTCTCCTGCAGCTGCTGCACTTCCAGAATCGTTCTGGTCAGCAGGTTTTCTCGCTGGATAGCCTGCAACAATTCCTGCCTGGTTTTTTCCTTTTGTAGCAGGATTTCTGTTTTCTTATGTTGAAATTCTTTCAATAATAATTCTGCCTGCTTGATACACCCCTGCTGCTGCTCCTGGACCTGCTGCTTATGTTCTAAAGAGACGGGCTGCAGGCAGGTCGGGCAGCTATCCAATGCGGTTATTTTTCGTTCGATCTCTTGTGCTTGCTGCAACACCGTTTCATTCCGAGTTATCATCTCTGCTGTTTTGGCCAATAACTCATCCAACTGTCGCGCGGCCTCTTCACGATGCTCTCGCGGCTGCCCTTTTGTTACGTCTTGAAGCTGGTGCAGCAATTGCTCTTTTTCTAGCCATGGCGCGGTCATGATGCTTAAATTGGCAATTTCCTGCTGATGTTCTGCCGCCCGTCGCTGTACTTGTACCAGCTGTTCCTGCAGCAACGTTCTTCGTCCGAGAAGAAGAGTTCTTTCTTGTTCCAGCTGCTGTTGTTCACGCTGGACTGTTTCCAAGGTAGTTTCCGGTGCTATCAATACTGACGCTAATTCTGTTTGTAACTGCTGTTCTTTATCCACCACCTGTTTCCGCTGCTCAATTTTGTCCAGCAGCAACAGGGAGAACGTTTTTTGTTTCTGTTGTAATTCCCTAAATTGCCGTTGCTGCTGTTCCACGCCTTCTAGTTCCGTTTGTTCTGCCGTACGCTGCTGATGAATAGTGTTTAATTGCTGAGTAAATTGCTGTAACGTATCAGCCTGTTGTTCCTGTTCATGGAGAAGTTCTTGCTGTTGCTGCTGTATTGATTCCAGCGGTTCTGTTTTCATCTCCAGCAGCTTGATGCTTACTCTGATTTGTTTCAGATATTGCTGAATATTCTCGCGAACAATTTTGTATTTATCTAATCGAAAGATTTTTCGCAAACAATCCAAACGGAATTCTGGGTCATCGTGCAGAATCAGTTTCATTTCCTCTTGTGGCGTGTAGATGGTATAGCGAAATAAGTAATTCTTGTTTTTCGTCAAATCTTCTTCCGGATAGCCCAGTAATGCCAGCATTTCAGCTTTCAGCTCAATGGGCATCAGTTCTTTCTTGACGTTATTGATGATCAGATAGCCTGGCAGCTGCTTGATGGCATCTCGCTCTTTTTTGAGGCTGCGTTGAATGGTAATGTGTTGCTGCTGTGGTCGTAATTGCTGTTGCTGCTGCTCTTGTAGTCCCTGCTGCTGTAGCTCCTCTTGTCCAGATTGTTGCTGCAGGGAAAAAGTTAATTCGACGCTTCCAGACGTACAGCCTTTCCTCAACAGGGCTTCTGCGGGCAGATCTGGCCGGGCCGTGCCAAATAAGGCGAATTCAATGGCCAGCAGAATGGTCGATTTTCCCGAGCCAATATCACCGCTGAGTAAAGTCGAGCCTTTCGGGAAGGTAATGGTCTGGTCAATATAAGAGCGGATATTTTTGAGGTGGAGCTGCTGCAGAAGCATGGTTCTTTTTGGGGCTGTCAAATTTATATGGATTATGGTGGTAGAAAGATTATGAAATTGAACACAAAGAAAATTTATGAGAAATATTTATAAACAACCAGGTCCATTCCATCAATATGGCAAAACCAATAAGAGCAACTCCTACCTTGAGGGGAGCAGATGCAAAGAATTTCATACGTGCCGTGCTCCAAGAACAACGTAATCCTTCCCCGGTACGCCTCAAAACACTTCGCGAAGCACAGAATTTAAAGATTACGCTTCCTCGATAAACTGTAAATCAAGATACATCGAAGTCGGCCCAGTTTTCTGTTCACGGAATATCTGAAAACCCATCTTTTTATAAAAAGGCAAAGGATCTCTTTCCGGGTCTTGACTACGTTTTACATCCAAAGTTATAAACCTACATCCTGATCTTGTTTTACTCATTTCCTGAGCAATCTTAATAGCAGTAAGAATCATTAATCTGCCTAAACCTCTCCTCAGAAATCGATCATCAACACAAAGTCTCCCAATCTTTAAAGCCGGTAACGATTTATAATGAATCCCCTTCTCTCGGAAGAATTCCTTCAAATCACTTTCTAGGTTTATCTTATCGTTTAGTAGTGTAATATACGATACCAGCTTCCTTTCATAAAACCATAAAAATGTAACCGATAACCTTTGTTTCTGATTTCCGAGTGCATCTTGTCTTAGAAAGTCAACAAGTTCTTTTTCATAGGACGTAAAGTCTTGAACATCATACTCCTCATTGATTATTTCAATCTTTATCTCTTCAGGCTTTATTTTTGTTGATTGCGTATCCATCTGCTCACCTACTACAATAAAACACGATTTAGTTAAAAAGATTACTACTAATCTCCAGACCCCCACATCGTAGTCGGTAGGATTTAATAGCGGGCCTCTGATTAAATTTCTTCTTCAGCTCTTTCCCATTCAAAAGTTAAATGTTCTTATTTTTTAATGGTAACTATTATAAACAAACCGCTATTCTAGGTTGTTTATTGAAGAGTACAGCCAACAGGTTGTGCCCGGAATAGAAAAAAAATGGCCACCAAACGATACACCTTTCAAGAAGCAGCCGCCTTTTTACAGATAGATTTATCTTCTTTAAGCCGAAAAATACGGTTGCACGAACTACGCCCCCACTGGTCTCGGGAAGGTTCGACCATCGCCGAATCAGAACTGTTGCGCTACCAAGGTCTTTGTTCTGTTGATACAGCTGTGGAAAAATTATATCAAAAAATGAGAAAAAGTTCGAAAGAGGTAACGCCTTCTCAAGCTGCCGAAATCTTGCAAGATTCTATTTCAAGGAGTGTCAAGAAGATTACTGTTCTCGTTGGTGGAGTTGCCTATCTTAAGAGAACCGATCTTCCGCAGTTGTTGGGAGAATCTACCACAGCAATAACGCCTAAAAAAAAAGAAGTACGGAAATATTATCCCCGGCAGGAAGTCTTAGCCTACTTTACTGATAAAATGAAAGAAAGAGGTTTTCCCTATTTTGTATTTCACAAAAACTTTAGAAATCCTATATCTCACCTGCTGCAAGAACTTCGAGGTTCAACTAAATCGACCGGAATGGCTCCCTATCAGCTAAATAATGTTCATGCTAAAGTAGAAGAGTTAATTGAACGATTTTATGATCCTCGAAGGTATACCCCCCTGCAGGAGGCAGCAGAATACTTGAAAAGAACAGTAATGGCAGTTGATGATCGGGCTTTTATTGCCAGAAGAAGTATTTTTAATCTTAAAGAGAGTTTCCTGAAAGCGATCCATCAGAACAAGCTTCCGGCGAAACAGTATCTTAATCCTGCTAATGGCCGCTTGGAATGGTGTCTGGAACGAGGGCAATTGGAGAGGATGGTCGAAGATTACCTGAAGCAACTGGAAGCCAGAACCTCAGAGAAAGAAGCTTATCAGCGTCGGCAAGAAGCAGTGGCATTAATCAACAGCCTGCGCCGGGAAGTAGCGGCACAGTTCAGCATACGTTTACCGGAAAAATTATTTCTCTCTCAACCAAAAGGCAATTATGCTACCATAAATTATACGGAGGAAGATGGCTATGGATCTAAGCTTAAGTCAAGTGCTGCGGATTGAACAGAAACTACAGCAGTCACAGGAACACCGTCTGACGCTTGTGCAGAAACTCGCTCTTTATACTCCCCCCGAATTTCAGCGCTATATCAGCATTGAAAAAGATAACGATCTGGATCTATTTATGCAGTCTTTGCCATTTTTAGTCTTCCATGAATTTTCTCATCCTCTTTATGTTAAGGGTAAAATAGAAATTCCCGGTAATCCACCCCCCGGAAATGGCTTGGAAACCGGAATAGATAAAGCCGGAATGTTGTTAGGGTCACGGATTGGACGATATACTCAGGAACAAATGTATCAGTCTCATACGGCGATGATGGAACGAGCCTTTCGGGATCATTTTGAACTGAAAAAATTTCCCCTAGAACTTTCTTTTTTAGCCCGGTTATATGTGGAGATTCAGGAGCACCAGGAAAAGACCAAAAATGAAGTGTTGAAGAGAAAACTGGGAAACTTGCAGCAGCAAGCCGAGGCTTATATTGAAGAACAAAGCTTGCGGGAAGATAAAAACGTTAAATGCAGTTTTAATGCCTTGGTTCGTGAATATGCATCAGTATACCAAAATACACAATTTCGCTAAAGATGAATCAATTAAATTTCTTCTTCAGCCCTTTCCC
>JAHFRS010000036.1 GCA_023266155.1 archaeon | reverse complement strand
TTCTTATAAATATTTTTTACTCTGAGCGAGTTCATGTCCAAAATCACCGTTCTCAGCGAAGATCTCATCAATAAAATCGCTGCCGGAGAAGTTATAGAACGGCCGGCTTCCGTCGTCAAGGAATTAGTGGAAAATGCTTTAGATGCCCATGCCAGCCGTATCACCATTGAAATTAAAGATTGTGGCAAAGAACTTATTGTGATACGAGATAACGGGGAAGGCATGGAAGAGGAAGATGCTCGCCGTTCCATCCTTCGCCATGCCACGAGTAAAATTCGTGATGATACTGATTTATTTTCCATCCACACTCTAGGCTTTCGCGGGGAAGCGTTAGCTAGCATTGCCGCCGTTTCACAGTTTTCTCTGACCACAAAAACAGCTCAACAGTCGGAAGCTTTTACCTTGCGTCTTGATGGCGGGAAACAAGTTCATTCCGGTTTTGCTGTCGTGGAAACGGGAACGACGGTCGAAGTTAAAAATCTTTTTTATAACACGCCGGCACGAAAGAAATTTCTTAAAGGCGATCCTGTCGAGTTGCGCCATATCATTGATGTTGTGATGTACTATGCCCTCGCTCATCCTGCTGTTGCCTTTCGACTAACTCATGATAACCGTGAATTGCTCCATGCTCCCCTCGCTTCGGATTTGAAAAGCCGGATTGCCTCTGTGTATGGCGTCGCTATTGCCAAAGATCTGCTGGAAATCAATCATCAAGAAGAAGGTTTAAACATTTTTGGCTATATCACGACTCCCTATAATGTCCGCAACGATAAAAACCAGCAGGCTTTATTTGTCAATGGCCGCTGGGTGAAAAATGAAGATGTCAGTCAGGCGGTATATGATGCCTATCACTCGCTTTTGTTCGTCAACAAGCATCCTATCTTTGTGTTACAGCTCACCATTGACCCTGGTAAAATCGATGTCAATGTTCATCCCACCAAATCGTTCATTAAATTTGAGCAGAAAGAACACGTCGGCCGGGCGATATTGACAGCGGTGAAAGAAGCTTTGCGCTGGAATAACTTGATTCCCCTGATTGATGTCAAAGTGGAGCAGCAGCGATTAGCAGAGCAACCACAGCAGAATAGGGAGGGTAAAACAGAACAAAACCAAGTATCGGGACAGTTTGAAGGGAAGTATCCCTTTGAACCAACGCTGCAGACGGTATTTTCTGCTGCTGATACAATCGTTGGATCTTCTCCACCAGAATTTTCCTCAGAAACATCTTTTGAGGCCCAAGTCAATACTGATCACTCTACTCCTACCGTCCTTGAACAGCAGGAATGGATTTCAACCGCGACACTCCCGGCATTGAAACTGTTGGGTCAGATCCATAAAACTTTTTTCATCGCTGAGACCGAGGGAGGCTTATTTTTCATTGACCAGCATGCCGCTCATGAACGGGTGTTATATGAAAAATATATGCAGCAGCTGCTGAACAAGCGTAATGCCGTACAGCGGCTATTACAGCCCGAAATTTTGGAATTTTCTGCGGGAGAATTGGTAGTGTTGACCCAGTTTCAAGGGGTACTGGAACAGTTAGGATTTACGTTAGAATTATTTGGCAGCAACGCCTATAAAATCACCACGATTCCTTCATTTCTTGGTCGCGTGCAGCCGAAAGAGATGCTGTTTGACCTCATTGCCCATTTGCGTGAAGGAAAAAATAAAGCTTCTGAATTTCAGGAGACGATCATCACCAGAATGGCCTGCCGTTCCGCGGTGATGGCCGGGGAAGAATTGACCAGCGGGCAGATGGAAGGGATTCTACAGCAATTAGCCGAGACGGAAATGCCCTTCACCTGTCCCCATGGCCGGCCAACGATGATCAAGACGACTGCCGAGGAATTGGAAAAGAAGTTTAGAAGGAAGTGAATGTTCCGGCAGAGACGATTTAATTTTCTTAATTTATACTCCATATCTCTCGCCAAAATATCTCTCCAGTGTTGGGGACATGTTGCCCACCAGCAATTCCTGCACGACAGCTTCCAGAAAATCAATCCCCATGGGTTTGACGATTAAACCTAACCCTCCTAACGCCAGAACTTGTTGATGGGCTTCTTTCTCAGTGCTGTCTGTCGGCGAGGAGTACATCACTCGTGGGGGAAGGTGTTCCCGTTCTTGAATAGATCTTAAAAATTCAAAACCATCCATTACCAGCATATTAGCATCAGTAATGATCAAATCATAATGGTTTCCTTGCACATCGGCGTGCTGCAACAGTTCTACACCTTCCTGTCCATTGGCGGCGATGGAAACTGTCGCGAACGAACGGAATAACCGTAAGTACATGTTTTGCAGGCTGGTTTCATCTTCCAGACACAGGAGATTTTTTCTCATTTACCCCATTATAGTAGTGTTAATTTATAAACCTTTCTCCTCAATCCTGCCAGCAAATTTAAAAACGAGTGTCATTTTCTCTACCCAAGAGCTTTACCATGATAGAATTATTAATTGTCGTTGCCTTGATTCTCTTTAGTCTTCTCCTTCTCGTCAAAGGTGCCAATTATTTAGTCGATGGCGCTGCTGATTTGGCACTCACGCTGCGTGTCAAACCGATGCTGATCGGGTTAACCATTGTAGCTTTCGGCACTTCCCTGCCGGAATTGATGGTCAGCTTGTTTTCAGGACTGAGTGGAAATGCTGACTTGTCCATGGGTAATATTATCGGCAGTAACATCTTTAACATTGCCGTGATTATCGGCCTTTCTGCTTTGCTCGTGCCTTTAAAGATCACCTCTAAGACCTTGATGTATGAATTTCCTTTTCTGATCATCTCCGCCTTCCTCTTGCTCATTTTGGGAAATAATTTCTTTATCTTTCGGTTGAATACGCTCAGCCTTGATCGAATTGATGGCATTATTTTCCTGTTGGTGTTCGGTCTGTTTCTATATTATATCTTCATTTCGGCGAGGAAAGACCGCCAGCAGCATGATAAAAAAGCTGCGGCACTTTTCCGGCAGCAGAATTCTGGCTGGAAAAACGCCGCGTTCATTATTGGTGGATTGCTGGTGCTAGTCATAGGAGGAAAGTTATTTACTTATGCAGCCACAAAACTGGCTGAAGTTGCCGGACTGAGTGAAGCGTTCATTGGATTGACGATTGCCGCAGCGGGAACCTCACTGCCGGAATTGTTCACGTCCGTCGTGGCCGCGCGGAAAAAACAAGGTGACATCGCCGTCGGAAATATTGTGGGCAGCAACATCTTTAACATCCTCTTCGTTCTGGGAATCACCAGTGTGATTAAGCCTCTTACTATCAGCCCTGCTATGTTAGCAGTGGATGGCATGGTGATGATTGCTGTTTCCGGCCTGTTCCTCTTTTTTGCAGCGAGATATGGGAAGATTGGGAAGTCGGCGGGCATAATTCTCTTGGTGAGCTATCTGCTGTATTTTGGCTGGCTGATAGGGCAGTTGTAGGGTAAAGTAAGTTTCAAAAATCAAAGATGATAGAACTACTTTGGTTCCAAATTCCCCTATAGTGGTTTTTAGATTTCGTGGCCGCCGTCTTTCCTTCCTCTCACTTTCCTTTGAATAGAAGTCGAGTTGCCGATATATAGGTAATATTTATATACTATCGCCATTACCTACATAAAAATGAGAGGAGAAAAGCGGGAAAGGATTCTCCGGATACTGTTGACAGAAGAACAATCATTATCCCAATACCGCCTAGCCAAGTTAGCCGGCTGCAGCTTTCCCTGGGTTCATGAATTTCTCCGATTACTGGAACAAAAGAAACTCGTCTTGGGAACCAAAGTAGTGAATAAAGAAAAACTGGTTGAGTATTGGTTGAGTATTCATCATCAGCCCAAATACCAGGAATACCTGATTCAGAGACCGTTAGAATTCCTCAAAAGCACCAGGCTCGACTATGCCCTTACCACTTACCAAGGGGATAACCTGATTCAGCATTTTCTGTTTCCTACCAGAACTGATCTGTATATTTGCGAGAAAGATCTGCAGAAATGGCACCTGGTGCTGTTGAAAAAAGGATTGTATGGAAAAGGGAATTTTCGGATTCTTCTGGAAGATGAGCAGGTCTTTTATAACAGTAGAAAAATAAATGGTTTTACCGTGGTATGCTTGCCTCAACTCATTCTTGATCTCAGGCAGGAAGGTGGTGTCTGCGGGGAAGCAGCAGAACGGTTACTGAAGAGGTTCTAAGATGTATGACGATTTTGAGACACAGACCTCGTATAAATACTTACAAACAGTCGTTAAAGCACTTCCCGAACCTATTGCCATGTTAGGCGGCTGGGCAGTCTATTTTCAGGTGAATGACCGTTTTCGGGAAGCGCAAGGAAGGGATTATTTGGGAAGTAGGGATATCGATTTAGGATTTCATATTGATCCAGAATGGGGACCAGAAGAATTAAGAAATTCGGCGCTGGGACAATCGCTGGCTATTCTGGAAAACACGCTTGGTTTTAAATCGGTGATGTTCAGGCTGGTGAAAGAGATCCATTGTGATACTGGAAAAGAATTAGAACCTGGAGAGCAGGTGTTTCCGCATCAACGGTTTCAGATGAGTGTTGACCCCATCATTGACTTTGCTCCAAAGAATTTTCGAGAGATATTTAGATTTCAGCCTATGGTCGTCCCTCTGCTTGCTTTTGCCTTCAAAAATCAAAAATATCGGGACTTGGTGGAGGGATTTGATAAAAAACTCCTGCTACCAAAATCGGAATTGCTGGTGGCCACGAAACTTCTTTCCATTGGTGCAAGGGATAAACGAGATAAGAAAGTGAAGGACATCTGTGACATTTTTTCACTATTATGGTATGGGGGAGACATGCCCGCAAGAATAAAATTAAAAGTCAGGCAATTTCTCCCTGATGAGACTATTAAGAAAGGATTTGCTTCCATAACAACCGAGGACCTTAACAATGCCGCTATCCCTTTACACCATGATGTGGAAGAGATTAGGAAAGTGCTATCTTTTTAATGTGAACGCATATAAACCACAGTGAACATATATAAATCAAGATGAACAATAGTGCCCTATGCAATTCAAAACCTTCACTCTCGACCCTTTTCAGGAAGAGGCGATCAAAGCTATCGAGCAGAACTATTCCGTCGTCGTTTCTGCTCCGACTGGCTCGGGGAAAACGCTCATTGCCGATTTTATCATTGAAAAGCATAAAGACGATCGCCGGCGCATCATTTATACAGCTCCCATCAAGGCGTTATCGAACCAGAAATATCGGGACTTTTGCGTGGAATACGGCTCTGACAAAGTTGGGCTGATGACGGGCGATTTTGTTATTAATCCCGCGGCTAAGATCCTGATCATGACCACGGAAATTTACCGTAATATGGCTGTCAGCAGCGAAAAAGATTTGGCTGATGTCGCCTACGTTATCTTTGACGAGATTCATTTCATCAACGACATTGAACGCGGTTATGTCTGGGAAGAATCAATTATTTATAGTCTGGATCAAGCCAGATTTTTATGCCTTTCTGCAACCATCCCTAATGCTGAGGAGTTTAGCCGTTGGATCCAGAGTATCAAAAAACATATCGTCAAGACCGTGGTGGCGACAAAACGAAACGTGCCACTACAGCAGTTGTTTTTTGATTATGAACTGGGCCTCACCACGCTGGAAAAAATCAAAGCGGACGCAGACACGCCGCGGTATCATGATCTCTATCGAAAGAAAGGCCGCCAACGTGAAAGAATTCCCGCTCCAAATCATCTTGACCTCATCAAAGAATTACGGGCAGATAAATTGCCCTGTTTTTATTTCAGCTTTTCGCGCAAGGACTGCCAGGAGAAAGCTAAAAGTCTGGCGAAAGCAAACTTTTTCCCCCGTAATCCTGCCCTGCTGCAGCTATTTAATGAAAAATTAAAAGATGCTCCCAGCGAAATTAATCGTTTAGCATCGACACGGATATTAAAAGAAGTGCTGCCGCAGGGAATTGCCTTTCATCATGCTGGTCTTCTTCCGATCATCAAAGAAGCAGTGGAAGAACTCTTTGCCAAAGGGTTGATTCGGGTGCTGTATGTCACGGAGACTTTTGCTGTCGGTATCAACATGCCAGCGAAGACGGTCTGTTTTGACAGTTTGCGAAAATATGATGGCATTAATTTCCGGAATCTGAACACTAAAGAATATTTCCAAATTGCTGGCCGTGCTGGCCGGCGCGGAATTGATCAACTAGGATATGTCATCGTCATGATTTTCCGACCTACTTTCCGTTACGAAGAAGTTAAAAGAACAACAGCTCGTGACCTTGAACCAATTAAGTCGCAATTCAAGTTATCGGTCAATACGGTACTCAACCTCATTCATCAGCATCCCACGCCAGAAATCGAACGGATCTTAAGGCTAAGTTTCTATTCTTACCAAAAATTTGGCGAGAAGTATAAAGATATTCCCACGACGGTATTGCTGGCAAGGTACCAGAGCATTGTGCGAAAACTGATCAAGTATGGCTACGTGCTCGAGGGAAAATTGACGGAGAAAGGCCTTTTTTCTTCTCGTGTCTATGCTGATGAGATTACGTTAGGGGAGATTTTTGCGACACCTTTCGCTGATAATTTGGATGAATATCAAATTCTCCTGCTGTTAGCCTGCTTAGCGTACGAAGAGCGCGAACGCACTAAATTTGATACACAATTTAGTAATGATCAACTGCGGGTCCTGAAAGGGCTGTTATATAAAAGTGAGTACCTCACTCATGAGAAAAAATTCTTGTCTTTGGATACGATGACCGCCTTGATTCTGCCAATCTATTCTGGCAAGACGTTTTTTGAAGTGATGGATCTTACCAATTTGCTGGAAGGCGATTTAATTCGCATCTATGCGCAGATCCTTGATCGTCTTGGCCAGATCAAGAAAGCCAGTACCAATTATCAGCTGATCAATAAAATTATGAATGCTAAGGGGATCATCGAGAAAGCGCTGGAAGGGATTTATGTGGTGTAATACTCGTTTCTCCTCAGTTTAATCGTCAATTTATGTTCAACTCAATTTTACGTCCAACTTCATCTTTTGTCATGGACTTCATCTTTTGTCGTAAACTTCTGGATTCAACAAAAAGGGCGGTTTTTTCCCTCGCAGCACCGCCAGAATATTCTCCGCCGCATCCCGCGACATTTCTGATCTGGCTTCAATGGTAGCGGAAGCGATATGGGGAGTAAGCACGACATTCCCAAGTTTTTGTAGTCCTGTGGTCAGCTTCGGCTCAAATTCATAGACATCCAGCCCCGCACCAGCAATTTGTTTTTTCGTGAGGGCCTGTACTAACACTTTCTCATCCACGACGGCCCCGCGGCTGGTATTAATGAGATATGCCGTTTTCTTCATCAATGATAATTCTTTCTTTCCGATAAGATGATGGGTGGTAGGAAGGAGAGGAAGGTGTAAGGAAACAACATCGGCAGTTTTTAACAGTTGGGGGAGAGGTACGTATTCTGCGGTAAACTCTGTTTCAAATTCTTTATTTCTCTTGGCATCATAATACACGACTTTCATCCCCAGACCTTTTCCTGCCCTTCTGGCGACACCAGAGCCAATCCTTCCCAACCCCACAATGCCAATGGTTTTTCCTACCAATTCCATACCCATTAATAATTGCGGTTCCCAGCCGTGATATTTTCCAACGCGGGTGAATCGGTCAGCTTCAGCAATGCGACGGCAGACAGCCAGAATCAGGGCAAACGTATGTTCGGCAACCGCATCGACAATCGCTCTTCCCGGTGTGTTGGTGACGGGTATGTTCTTTTTCGTGGCATACTTCACATCAATATTATTAAAGCCGATGGCGTAATTAGAAATAATCTTTAATTTTGGATTGGCATCAATGACTTCTCTGTTGATATTATCAGTGAGCAGACAAAGTAAGGCATCGCAGGATTTGACTTCTTTAAGCAGCTCTTTTTTGGGGATAACTTGGTCTCGAGGATAGATTTTGACCTGGCAGTGCTGCTGCAGGAGTCTAAGACCGCTTTCAGGGATTGTACGGGTGACAAAGACTTTAGGCTTAGGCATTATCGGAAGAATATTGTTTTTATATTTAAATGTTGGTGACGATGGGAAAGTGTGAAACTAAATTATATTTTTACCTCTTTCCCTTTCTCATCTACAATCTTAATGACGGCCACGGGGCAATTTCTGGCGGCTTCCTTATTCTGCTCCAGATATAATTCATCAATCTCTAATTCCCAGGTATCTTCGCCCGTCTTTTTTGCTCCCATCAAGTCAGCTTTATCCTCTTTCTTATCCATCGTCCAGAATTTTTCGGCCAGAATGGCACAGGAGCTGGCGCCGATGCAGTTCTTGCGGTCGTAGATGATCTTGTATTGAGCCATCATCATCAAAAAAGACAGCAACCCCATATAAATCTTATGCACGTAAATCTTATAAAGAATTAAGCTATTTAACCCGTTATGGCACCTGCACAGCTTCAATCGCTGATTACCCAAGATACGCTCATAGGCCAGATCGTGGAAGAACATCCAGAAGTTATTGAAACACTGCTCAGTTATGGCGTCCATTGTATCGGCTGCCACGTCAGCCCCTATGAGCCTTTAGGCGACGGTTTCCGCAGCCATGGATTAAATGAAGAAGAGATTCAGGAAGCCATCAAGAAATTAAATGAAGTCGTGTTCAAGAGCAATTCTCTTTTTGTGCCTTCGGTTTCCCCTTCATCAACTGTTTCTACATTTCATATTACGGACAAAGCTGCCGCAAAAATCAAAGAAACCTGCCAAAGCAATCATCAACGAGCCTTGCGTATTTCTGTCAAGCCCGGCGGCTGTTCCGGCTTCTCCTACGTAATGGAACTGGATGATCAGCCTGACGAACAGGATATGGTCATTGTCGAAAAAGGCGTTTCGGTGTATATTGATCAGGCCAGCATGGCAAAGTTAAATGGGGCTACCGTTGATTATGTGGAAAGTCTGCAGGCCTCAGGGTTTAAGATCAGCAATCCGGAAGCGAGTCACAGTTGCGGCTGTGGGAAGAGTTTTGGATAGGTTTTCTGTTAGCTTTATGGACACCACAGAAGAATACTTTCATCTCCAGGAAGGACTGGGCCTCTTCGATTTCTCGCTGGAAGGGAAAATTCTTATTTCCGGGGAAGACCGTGGAGACTTTCTCAATGGGCTTGTCTCTAATGATGTCCAGAGTTTGCCGGTAAATACGGGAATTTTGGCCGCCTTTCTCGACAAATTCGGAAAAATAATCTCAGACTGCCGCATCTTTAAGTTTGAAAAGCATCTTCTCCTCGTGCTTCCGTTCCTCCCGCGAAAGAAAATCATGGAAAAATTA
>JAHFRS010000035.1 GCA_023266155.1 archaeon | reverse complement strand
TAGCTAATCTCCACTACATCCCCCTCTTTTGGAATATAATCACCAAACAAATATGATTCCTGCCCATTCACGTTCAGCAGTAAACTATTCTTTTCATCTTCACAATAGGTACGGCTATCCAGTATCAGGCATTGCGGTGTAAACTGAATCGCCGCTTTCTGCAGGATTAAATGTAACGGAAATTCCCGCGAAAAGACCTGAACAGCGTTATCACTAAACTTGACAAATAAATCTTTGGGATTGCTTCTGGCAGGAAGGGGAATGATACTTTCATTCACGTTCACGTGAAGCTGAAAGGTGAGAGGAGTTGTAGTATAGGGGTACTGAGCTGCTTCCCCACAAGAATTCTGCTGGCAGAGATTCTGGGAACATAATACTTCCAACGGCCTATCAGCACAGGCCAGGTAACAGTCAGCATCATTTTGGCATAATCGCGGTTCAGCTGGTTGCTGCTGTTGTTCGGGTGAAGTGCCGCCAAGATTGAATAAAGGAACAGTAAAGCCCAGCACAATCATCGCTAAGAATAGCAACATCCCGATTTTGCGCCAACGTGAGGGTTGAGCCATGATAAGTAAAGTTGTGAGTAAGGTAAAGAAAAAAGAAAGGAGATTAAAAACGTTTCGCTCGCACAAGGTTTACTTCACGATTAAAGATCCTTTCATCCCCCGAAACGCCTCACAGCTGCTGCAGAGAAAGTCAAACGTTCCGGCTTTGTCAGCTACAAACTCAATCGTGGTGGGACCTGAAACCGGTTGTTCCACGCCTAATTCTGGGATGGCAAACGTAAAGTCGATATTATTAGGAACAAGAGCCAAGCGTACTGTATCGCCACGAGTGACAGTAATTTCATTCGGCGTAAACTTCCATTTTATAGCCCGAAGAGGTACGATCAGGACATTCTCAATGTCGGCACTACTTGATTTTTCATCTACGACCTCGGCAGTTTTAACGGCCTGACCAGTAGTCGGCTGCTCACTCGCAACAACAGTTCCTGCTTCAGTCTGAACGGCATCAGTTTGAGCTGACGATGAGCTGGATTTTTTTTCAGCAGCTCGGTCAAAGACACTTTTAGACGTGTCAAAGCCCTGTGGGAAGAAAAATTTACCATCTTTTGTCAAATAGGAATCAACCGTCTGCCCGGCAACCGAAAGAGTGACTTTATATAAGCTGTCCACTTCCTCTGAAGCGGCAACTTCAGCGACAAAGGGCGGCTTCAGGAAATTCGTATTAACAAATTTAACAGCGGTACTTTCGGCTTCCGATTGAGAGAGCATGGAACCCATTTTTCCATTAAAGCGAAAACCCTGTGTCAACACCGAAAAAATAAGCAAAATTATCAGAATGCCCGTGATGAATTTCCAGGTCGAGGCACTGGAATTGCCGTTTTCAGACTTTTCATCCGCCCACGGATTGACGGGAGTAGAGGCCACTGGCGCGGAAGATTCTACTTTCAGCGGTTCTGCCTTCAGTTCACTTTTCTTTTCCACCCTCTTCTCCTCAGTAACATGCTTCTTGCTAGCCACTTCTTTGGCCGGCCTTCCCCGCTGGGCTTTATGCTTATTCATTTTAGCTGACTCCACTTTGACTTCAAAATCAGTATCATCAATAAATTCTTCTCCCTGAAAGACATTATCCATTTCATCTAAATGCTTTTGTTCCATATGAACTCACCTTCTTTACTGATTTTTTGTCAAGCAGTAATTTATAAAGATTTAGGTAGTTTAGTCAATAGATTTGATAGAAAATAGAGGTACGGGAAGATAGGTTCTGAAGTAGAAATTATTCCACGGTCACACTCTTCGCCAAATTTCTCGGCTTATCCACATCGCACTCTTTAATGTCAGCAATATGATAGGCAAACAATTGCAGGGGAATGACTGCCAGCAGCGGCAAGAACAACTCCTCAACTTTAGGAAGATAAATGACATCATCACTGATACTTCTGATTTTTTCATCTTCTTCCGTGGCGATGGCAATGACTTTCCCGCCACGGGCTTTGATCTCCTGAATGTTGCTGAACGTTTTTTGATAAACACTATCTTGTAAGCATAAAGCTACTGTGGGCGTTTCTTCTGAAACTAATGCCAGAGGACCATGTTTTAATTCTCCCGCGGGATACGCTTCGGCATGGATATACGAAATCTCTTTCAGCTTTAACGCTCCCTCCAATGCCAGCGGATATTGGCTGTTTCTGCCTATATAGAGAAAGTTCTGGTAGTGAAAATATTTTTGCGCTAAATCTTTGATCTGGTCGTTCAATGACAGGACTGCTCGCAACTGATCAGCAAGATGAAGAGGTTTAAAATCTTTCCCCGCAAGATAAAATGCAAGTTGATACAACGTCAGGAGCTGAGCAGTAAAAGCTTTCGTCGAGGCAACCCCGATTTCTGGCCCGGCACGGGTATAGATCACCTGATCGACTTCCCGGGCGATCGTGCTGTCCACAACATTGATCAGGCCGAGCGTGCCGATCCCCTGCTGTTTCGCTAAACGTACAGCAGCCAGAGTATCTGCCGTCTCGCCGCTCTGAGAGATCGCCAGAACCAGTTCCTGAGCAGAGAATAATGGTTCTTTATACCTAAATTCGGAGGCGATTTCCACGGTCACGGGAATTTTTGCCACGGTTTCAATCAGATATTTCCCCACCAGCCCGGCATAGAACGCCGTACCACAGGCTACGATGATCAGGCGGGAGAATTTAGTTTTCAACGATAACGATTGACGCAGGGAATCTTCCACCACCTGCGGCTGCTCATAAATTTCTTTGAGCATGAAATGCTTATAGCCTTGCTTTTGCGCCTGCTCCAAGTTCCAGTTGACTTCTTTGACATTGAACGGACAAGGCTCACCCTGAAAAGTACGGATATCCACACCTTCTCTGGTAATTCTGGCACATTCAAAATCGTTCAGATAAATGACGTTTCGGGTATGTTCGATAACTGCTGAAACGTCGGAAGCCAGAAAATTTTCTTGTACTCCTATTCCCACGACCAGTGGACTGCCATTCCTCACCCCAATAATTTCTTCACGGTCATTTTTCAGAACGCAAAAAGCATAGGCACCTTGCAATCGTTTGATGGTATCGAGAACGGCCTGCCGCAAATCGCCCTGATAATTTTGAGCGATTAAATGCACAATCACTTCAGAATCAGTATCGGAACTGAATTGGACTCCCTCCTTTCGCAATTCTTCCTTTAATTCCAGATAATTTTCAATGATGCCGTTATGGACGACAGAAAACTGATTTTTGCCGTCAGCAAAAGGATGCGCATTACGGTCGGAAGGCCGGCCATGGGTGCTCCATCGGGTATGCCCGATGCCCCGTGTTCCCGGAAGGCTCATGGCGGTGAGATTCTGCACTCGTCCCTGTAATTTGTGGACGTGTAGAGTATTATCACTACTGGTGCAAATGCCGGCGGAATCATAACCACGATATTCTAATTGCTGTAATCCTGCCAGAAGGAGAGGGTACGCCTCTTTGTGGCCGAGATAACCGATAATGCCGCACATGAAACGGAGAAGAAGAACGGGAATTTAAGAAGGTTGTGAATAATTGATGTAACTACTATCAAGAAATTAATATAGAAAGATTTATAAAGAAGCTTTCCTTGGAGCGACTTGGTGAGAAAAAGTAAGAACTATGGACACAAAAATTTCCATTTCACGGGATGAAGAAACGGTGCCAGCAATAGAGGAACGAGTGCTGCAGGAGAGAGGAGTTTTCCGTCATAAGAGCTATTTTCTAGAGTTGGCAACCCCAAAAATGCAGGAGGAATTATAATGCCTCATTCCATTGAAGAATTATGTGAAGGGTATGGTCGAATCAAGAAATTAATGAATGAATATATAAATAGAGAGAAAATAAATTATTTAGATTCATGTGTTCCCTACAGTAAAGACTTAGCTGGTTGGGAAAGGTTAACTGATCCATGCCAGCATTCAGAACATTTTAGGTATCTTGTTCATGCGGTATCAGAAAGGAGTGTTGCTTCGTCAATGCAGATGATAATGATTTGTGAGGAAATGCAGCGAGATCCCACCCTCAAATCTGAAAAAATTGATCTCTTGAGAACACCGGAGAAAATTGCCGAAAAGAGGGTTATTTCAACCTCTCTCATTGACGCTCAGCATCGTGAAACGTGGCAAGGTGGAGGATATATCTTGGCCGTTCCTGAAGGTAATATTCTCCAAACATATAGCCAAGATTGTGGCACTCTCTTTTTTAAAGGAGATGAAACGAGAACAGCATTATATCGAGAACGTGATACAAAAGGCATTGCTGATCCGGATAGTATTCTTCAGTACACTTCTTCGCAGACCTATAACGAAGTGGTGGTTACAGGAACGGGACGAAACGGTGAGAAAGTGAAAATTACAGGGGTGTTTATCAAAGTGTTTCCTGATGGAGACATGGTAAATCACTCCTTAGCAAGGGAATTGCGTCGAGTAGCATACTCTATAAATGTACCGATCATCGAAATTCCGGAATCGTACACGCCTTATCAGAAAAGTGAGCCACGTGTTTTTTCTGATGGATTTAATTATGTCATGGGAGATCAACTTTATCTCTTCCAGGGTGAGCACTCTTCTTTGAGTGTTCTAGAATATAGTGGAAAGAGATCTAGGCCAATGAAACCATCCGAACGTGCTGAAATGATAAGTGCAGTAAGGGAACACCTGACTACAGTCTCAAATCCAGAATTAGAAGCTTTGGTCGCAAAAGCAGAACAAATACCTGACCAGACCCTCTTTACTCGAGCAGGGCAACATCAGAGTTTTCGGCAGAGTCAATTGTTCGGTGATCATTTAAATAACCCATTTAAAACTAATTATTTTCTGAAGAAATATTAAAGTAAAACATTTTTGAGCACTTCTTCCAGCAGCAGAGGCGCAGGCTGTTTTTGCGGCATCTTACGAATTTCATCAAAATCAAAACTAACATCACCCTGGATGGTCACTGTGCCATCATGAGCCCACAAACGGGCATCAGACACCTCGGCATCATACGCATCCTCACAGGTTCCTCGACTTTCAGTACGTGGATTAAGATTCGCCTTTAGAGATGTTACCCGATAACCCTGCTCAATAAACCCGACGATCGCCTGCTGTACTCTCTCAACACTTTCTTTCCCCTTCGCATTGACAAAACTGATGGAATACCATTTCCTCTCTTCAGCAAAAAGAGCAGGATGAACTAACGTTTTTCGTGGCTCACCTTTGGTCGTGCCATCATGGCTAAATCCAGCGAAAGAAATTTTAGGCTCTTCAAATTGGCGATAATCATACTCAAACAACAGACCCCAAAAAGGATGAATATCGTGCTTCTGACAAAGGGAAATCATGTGCACAGTATAATCCTTCCAGAACTGCATGGCCTCAGCGCTTAGCTGGTTGTAAAAGTGGTAATCCCACGACGGCTTTTTCTGTGCCAATTCAATGAATTCTTCCACGTCAGGATACATATAAGCAGTTAAAGCACAGCGTTCCGGAGAGATAGACATCACCAGCTTATTTAAAAAATGAGGGTCGGTGTAATGGTAGGTTTTTTCGTTCATCGTGAGCCCTCTCTGTTATCGTTCTTTTCTTGTTCAACGTCAAAACTAAAATGCTCTCGCAATAACATCTTGGTTAATTCAATTCTTTTGCTGTATGAACTGTCGGGATGACCGGTATAAATCTCACTCCAGAGCGATCCCTGAAATGAAGATAAATCTGAGAGTACAACACGAAACTGCTGCATCTCCCGTTCTATTCCCCGTTGGGATCCTTCAGAGTTAAAATAGGATACCGAGTCCAACGATGAACTTACCACTTTTTCCACAACCGCAATCTGAACGAGATTTCCTTCGCTGCTTCCCCGCACGGTTTTAGACTTCTTTTGCCGACGATAACTGAAGTGTTGGTCAGTGTAATGAGGATAGTCTAAAAAGGCTTTTTCCCTCAGGTGCTGCTGATGGTCAGCAATGAACGAAGCATAGGCGTCCACCATTGTGCACAAAGAAGTAATACTTTCGGCGAATTCTTTCTTTTCCTGCCCACGAGCTTGTTGTTCCAGCAACGAAAAGATTTCACTCATTTGTTGATGGGAACGAAAAGCAGTGGTAATATCCGAGGCGGCAGTTTTAAGGCGTAACTCCATGATCTCTGAGCCCCGTTCATCGTCAACATAGAAATAGACTTTAGAAATATCAAAGGGCAGAGCATTTGGTTTCTCACGGTCAAATTCAGGATTAGGTATTATGACGGGATCCTGCACCGCCAAAGTTAAGGCATAATACAAGCCTTCCAGCCGTGAAAACAACTGGTGATGGGTCGTGGCGGTATTCATGGATGTTCCCCCTGCTCTCTTCTGAAAACCGGGGTTTAAGAATATTGTGAATTATCGGGAAGGTGGTTGACAAACTATTTAACAAACTCAACATTTTCTTTAATCTCCTCAAACTCTTTATCGCCGGTCAAGAACTTAACTCCCCAGCGCCGGGCAGTAATATATCCAATGCAGTCAGCCATGGACAAATTTCTTTTTTTATGCTGCAACCTAAATTTGGCAGCTTCCATAATAATATCATCGTCAAAATCAACGATAAAGGGGAAGTATTTTTCTAAAAACTGCTGGGCTTCCTGTTCTTTAAAATCCCTCAGCAGGCTGTAACATACTTCAAATACATTCAGCTTCGTGGTAAGGATGATGCCGTGCTCATAGGGCCGATAGTGCTCATTGCCCTTGAGTATTTCGATGATAGCATAAGAATCAAAGAAATAAATCTCCTCAACCATGATACAGCTCAGCCCGCGTTTGATCTTTAATGGCCTGTGCTGTTTTGTTCCATTTCCCTTTCATCATCCCAAACGTTCCCTGGGCAGTACGGCTTGGTTTCAGAATGAGGACTTTCACCTTCTGTTCCACATGGAGATGCTCTTTCTGCACGAGTTCCTTCGGCAGAGTTATACCTAATGAATTCCCCCATCTCCTGGTGATGGTTTCACATTCAGCCATTTTAGTTATATAAAGTATAACCTATTTAAATAGTTTTCTAGAGAAACGGGTGTGGGACAGAAATACGTTATCCATCACAACCTCCGATTAACTAGTACCTTTTTTTAGTGGTAAGAAAAACCTTAAAATAGAGACTTACTTCTGTCAGAATGAACAGAAAGGAATTACTCCAAACCATTCGCGTACAGCGCAAGTTTGTAAGTAATACTATGACCTACGAAATACCCCAACAATTGGAGTACAAAGAGAAGATTGTCTTTGGGCTGACATTTAGCCAGCTCTTGGATGCGATAATCTTCCTCCCCATAGCGTTAGCTTTCCTCCTCAAACCGTCATTTGGCTGGCCAGTGAGAATATCTTTGGCATTTATTCCCTGCGTCATTAAGGTTTGGTACGAAGAGAGGTAACGAGCTCCAACTCATTAAAAAAGTTTTAATCTACCTTCGGTTCGCCTCGAACATAACTCTCTACAACTATTCCCTCATGTAATCGAAACATTTCTGGCAACCTCGCATTTTTTGGATTGATAGTTTCACCTGATGAAAGTTGAACATTCGTGACGTAAAAACGAGGGCCTTGTGAGATACCATCCCCCAACGTGGCAGCCATGTGTCGATGTTCAGAAGTTTGCCAAAGGTCTTCCTTGACATTTAATATTGTTCCATCTTGTAACCTTGTTCTATGTAGTGCATATCTTGGATCTGATACTGAAACCACTAACAAGCGTCCATCCATTCCTTCCGTCAACACTGTAATACCTCCCCCTCAATCACCAACATCAGCAGGATTGGTTCCTACTTTAAAAAGATTACCTTCTAATTTATCATATCATCCAAAACTAAACCCACTGCTTTCCGTAGCCACAGCTCTAAACTCTCCACCATCAAAGTAGAAGCGATCAATTTCAGTATTCGCAACCAGCAGGAGAAATCATTAGTCATGACCATCTTTCAGAAATATAGTGGCGGACATTAAATGCTGAGCAATACCTTACCGCCACTATATTTAACGGACACAACTATCTGATCAATCATTTGTGTCCGTTATTATAAGTGGTGTTGACAATAGTTATCCATGCCACTATGCCACTATTTCCCTGTTCAAAACATCCAGCACATTTTTTAATTCTTCAATCGTTCGTGTTTGTCCAATCCGCAACCGTAACTCTTTACTGCCCGGAGAACCTTTCGTAAAATTCATCGCCTGCAAACGAATATTGGCAAATTTAAGAGGATACTGTTGTGCATACTCCAGATAGCGAAAAAATGCGGACAACTTTTGCTCCAAGGTAATCGGCTGATACGTTCCCTTTGCCAGATATTCGTTAATCTGTTGAAATAAAAAGGGATTTTGACACGCAGCTCTGCCAATCATGACATAATCGCAGCCAGTTTCATCCATCATGCGTTTGGCATCTTCCGGTGTTTGAATGTCTCCATTTCCCACCACGGGAATTTTCACTAAAGATTTTAATTCTTTGATCAATGACCAATCGGCATGTCCCGAGTAACCTTGCTTGAGCGTACGTGCATGAAGAGTTATCATTTGAATGCCGCATTGTTCAGCAATTTGTGCCGTTTGTTGAAAGCAAGTAGGCTTATCTACTCCTGCTCTCATCTTTAAGGTGACTGGTTTCTTCACCGCTTTCACTAAAGTAGAAAATATTTTTTCCGTCAGTTCTGGATTTTGGAGCAAGGCAGCTCCCGCCATCTGGCAGGTGATGTGTGGAGCGGGACATCCCATATTATAATCAATCAGGTCAAAATAAGGTTCAACAATCTTTGCTGCTTTGGCGAGTAAAGATAAATCAGATCCAAATAGTTGAATAGATACAGGACGTTCTTGTTCTGAGAAAGCGATAAAATCAGTGATGGATTTTTGTAACTTTTTGAGCTGTTCTTCTTTGGCAACAATGGCATGGATACTGGTCAATTCTGTGACGACTAATCCTGCTCCAAGTTCTCGGCAGAGTAAACGCAAAGCTGGATCGGAAATCCCGGCCATCGGTGCGAGAAAAGCTTTGCTGGGAAAAAGAGGTAACATCTGATTAGGGAAGATTTGTGATTTAAAAAAGTATGGGCTAGGGGCTTCGATTGACCGGGTAGAAAAAATTAAATTCATAAAGCATATAAAGATCTCCTGAGCAGGGAATCACTATGGCCATTGATGACTCGTTGTTGAAAGTCTATGCCCTGGGAACAGAGCAAGAGATTCAAAATTATCGAAAAAAAAATGATCAGCAAGCGGAATTTAACGCCGCGTTAATTGTGGAAAGCACAGTCGGATTGCTGGCCCTACCTTATTCTACACCTTTGTTACTCGATGTAGTAGCACGATTTGGCAATGCTTATGTAAACAAAGTAATCAAGCCTTTAAGCAAAAAAGGCTTTGCCGA
>JAHFRS010000034.1:8267-9435 GCA_023266155.1 archaeon | reverse complement strand
TCGACAGAAATGAACGGAAAAGTGTTGAGCGGGATTCACTTATTTAAAGAATATGGCAAAACCATCAACCTCTTTACGTTTTTATTTTTGGGTTTTATGGCCATCTTCCTGACAACTTTTCTGGTTTTTTCACAAGGAACGGTCGCGGAACTCTTTTCGGCTCAAATCAGCGCGATCGGAGAAGTACGGAGTGCGACGGCGACGGGGAATGTTGTTAATACTGCCGGCACTTTTTTCGTGATACTGATTAATAATCTGAAAGTGTTGTTTTTCTGTCTGCTGTTTTCTTTCTTTTACGGCTCGGGAGCTATTTTTATCCTTTCGTGGAATGCTTCCGTCATGGGTGTGGCTATCGGCGATGCCATGCGGGTAGGAATAAGCCGAGCGGTGGATAGTTCTTTTTCTGTCATTTCCTCCAGCTTGGCAGGCTATTTTGTGCATGGCATACCTGAAATTATCGCCTACTTTGCGGGAGGATTAGCCGGTGGGATTTTATCCGTCAGCTTAATACGAGAAGGATTTAAAAGCAGTGCTTTTCATAAAGCCAGGAGAGATTCATTAGGCCTCACAGCCTTTGCTGCTTTGATTTTACTCTTTGCAGCATTGATAGAAGTGTTTATTTCACCACAGTTGTTATAGGAGCATGGCGCTTCAAAATGCTCTTAAAAAAAGAGGAGTGATAAAAATCATGAAAAAAACTGCCTCAAGAACGGGACAAAAAAGTGATTCATCTCACAAAAATTATGCCCACCAACATTGGTTCGATAAAGCTTTAGACCAAGTGTTGTTATTCAGTATTGTTACGGGCTTAGTGCTGTTGGGCATTGAGATTTTTTCCCATCCCAGTGCGCAGTTCATGAAAATGGTCTATGGGTTTGACGTTTTTTTTATCGGCGTCCTGTTTACTGACATGACTCGAAATTATCTCAAAAGCCGTAGTTTTGGGCAATTTATGCATCATCATTGGCTGGATTTAGTGATTATGGCTATTGTCATTACTTCCTTCTCTGCTTTGTGGTATGCCGGGTTAGGCCGTTTATCCTGGCTCGTGCGGGAAGAAAAAGTAATTCCTTGGCTGTTGCGGAGTGAGGAGGCGGCAGGGGAAGCAGGGAAAGTATTGCGTTTAGGATTTGTCAGAAAGTTATTTAAGTAAAGATGCTGGGTATGC
>JAHFRS010000034.1:0-8167 GCA_023266155.1 archaeon | reverse complement strand
TGACGAAACAGCTGGTCAAAGAATCTATCTCTGACGATCAATTGATCATGCAAGCTATTGCCAATATCGCTGAACTCGATAAAGTATGTAACCTCCTGAGCAAGCGGCTGCGGGAATGGTACGGGCTGTATGCCCCTGAAGTTTCTGAAGAAATTTCTAGTCACGAACGATTTATTGCCGCGATTGTGAGTAAAAGTAAGACGCAGCTGCTGATAGAGATGAACTTGTCAGATGGCATGGGGGCCGATTTAGGAAACGTTCACGTCGAGGAAATATTATTGCTGGCTGAGCAATTGATACAGTTGTATGCATTGCGGCAGAAGCATGAAGACTATTTACAGAACGTCATGAAAACGTATTGTCCCAACATCTTGGAATTGGGAGGGACAACGATTGGGGCAAAATTGATTGAACTCGGTCGGGGACTAAAGCATCTGGCTCTTCTCCCTGCTTCTACCATTCAATTGTTAGGGGCGGAGAAAGCGTTATTTCGACATATCACGACCGGAAGCAAGAGTCCAAAGTATGGATTATTGTACCAACACCCTTTGATTCAGAAAGCACCGTCAAAAAATAAAGGCAAAGCCGCCAGGATGCTAGCGGACAAATTATCGCTCTGTGCCCGGCTAGATTATTTTAAAGGTGAATTTAAAGCGAATGAGTATCGGAAAGAATTGGAAGAAAAACTTAATGAAGATAAAAAAGGAATGAAAAAAAAAGCGGAGAGATTTTCATGAGCAAACTCCAACCCCACAAGATCTTTGAAGTTTATAGTGATGGCAGAAGGATCTATACCAAAAGCCTGCTTCCCGGCAAAACTCATTTTGAAGAAAAACTGTTCCACCACCAGGGAGAAGAGTACCGAGAATTTGATCCTACCAGAAGTAAATTGGCAGCGATGATTCAAAAAGGCTGTACGAACGTTGGCATCCGGAAAGGCGATGTCATCCTTTACCTTGGCAGCAGCCATGGGTTTACGGTCAGTTTCGTCAGCGACATGGTGGGAACGGCCGGCCTTATTTTCGGGCTTGACCCTGCTCCCCGGGTAATGAGAGATTTAGTGTTTCTGGCAGAGCAACGAACCAATATTGTTCCTCTTTTAGCAGATGCCAATCATCCCGATGAATATGTTGATAAAGTCAGCCAGGCTGATATTGTGTATCAGGACATTTCACAGCGTAATCAGGCTGATATGTTTGTCCGGAATTGTGCTTTGTTTCTCAAGAAAGGCGGGTATGGCTTATTAGCGGTGAAAGCCAGAAGTATTGATGTTAAACGCAAGCCCCGAGATATTTTTGAAGAAACCAGAAAAACCTTGGAGAAAGTCTTTACGGTGATTGATTATCGTATTCTCGAGCCGTTTCAGCGGGATCACTGCATGATCATTGTGAAGAAATAGGAGAACGCCCCGGTATTAAACGTATGGAAGTCAATCGCAAATCGCCCACCACAGGCCGGTGACATAGGAAGTAATGAAGAGAAAAACACCGGCAATGATGGAAAGGTTGGCTGACAAGAAATGGACTTGGGAAACATTTTTTAATCAAAGATTAACGACATTAAGTTAGGTCACTTCGCAGGGTTTACAGAATTTTGAATTTACTCCATAACAGTAATAAATAGAAAGATTTATATATAAATGCTTTATCTATCATTTATATGAGCGAGTTAAAATTACAGGAAATACTTGAAGAATTAGGTAAAGATACTTATGATATCAGTCTTAGACTTGGGGCTCGATTGACAGTTAGAGCAAGACAAGAATCATTAAGTAAGTTTCCAAGAAATGATCTGGAAGTTTTTCATTCTGGAAAAACAGATTTCATTCCAATTTGTACGATGGGAATTCCATTAAAAAGTGCAGACGATTCGTTAGCAAGAGCAGTTAATGGTGATGTGGAAGTTTTGGTTGGAACTCCTGAAGAAGTTAGAGAACAATTGAGTGGAGGAATGCAATCTGGAAGGATGTATTTTATTTTAACTTTTGATTCAGAGAGTCCAGTATTAACCGAAGAAAAGAAAGATGAAGTGAAACAACAAGCTATTAAAGTTGCAAGGAGTATGGCACAAAGTCAGATTGATGAACGTATGTCCTATTTAAAAAGATTAAGCGATTATCTTATTCCCGAACTAAGAAAAACTGTTAAAGACCATATAGATACAGCTGCAAATGAAGACAGAAGATTAGTAGAAAAATATGATAAAGGAAACGAAGAAATTGAACGAGTTAGAAATTTTATTGATATTTCGTCCAAACTAAGATTCTGGGGACGATTATTAAATGGAGTTTCTTTTGGTAAATTTGGTAATATTTTATTAAAAGAAGTTGATCAATATGCAGAACGTGATGTAGCATGGAGAACTCTTGAACAAACAGCAGATAGAATGTATAAAGCACTTCAAGAGGATGTTGCTTATTTAGCTGGTAGCGGGGATAATGATTTATCTAGACAATTAGATAATGTTGCTTCATTTTATGGAAAGCTCTCTCAACAAGCAGCTTATGGGCATACGAGAATGAGCCGACTTATAGAAAGAGCAGTATTACTATATAGGGATATAACTCAATTAGAAGCACCCAATGTGGAAAGAATAAGCTCGGGTATATTAGATAAGATGTCAAGAGTTGATGTGCTGCATAAGGCTCTGTAGGATAGTGTTTAATCTTCGGCATATTTAAATATAAATACTTCTTTTCTTTCATTTGGCGATAGAAATGAAAATCTCTTGTATTTTTTGTAAATATTCCGAAGATTAAAGAGAATCAATTCTCAGAAAGCTTTTTATGCTCGTTTCTTTTTACTCAAATGATGAGAGTCTTTATTGTTCATCGCTGGGGTGGAACTCCCCGTTCCGACTGGTATCCCTGGCTGCAGAAGAAGCTGATGAAAAAAGGAATAGCTGTTGCTGTTCCCAGCATGCCCCATACAGATGAACCAGAGATTAACGCGTGGGTTGGCCACCTTGCGAAAGCAGCGGGGAAACCGGACAAGCACACTTATTTCATCGGACATAGCATCGGCTGCCAAACAATTCTGCGCTATCTTACGACGCTCCCTCAAAATGCCATGGTCGGAGGGGTGATCATGGTGGCCGGCTGGCTCACGCTGCAGAATTTGGAAAATAAGGAGATGAAAGCGATTGCCAAGCCCTGGCTGGCCACTTCCATTGATTTCGTAAAAGTATCAAAAAAAACTAAGAACAGTATGGTCTTGCTCTCTGACAACGATCCCTATGTGAATCTTAAAGAGAACAGGAATCTTTTCAAGAAAAATCTCTCTGTCAAAATTGTCGTGGAGAAAAAGAAAGGACATTTTACCGCTGATGATGGCGTGAGAGAAATTCCGGAAGTTCTTAAAGTGTTAAACACCTGGGGGGGTGAACATTCATGAACATTGTCAATGAATCAGGGTATCTGTATTCATTATCCAAAAAGCTCATTGCCATAAACAAGGAAATTCATTTCCGGCGGGAAGAGATCCATAAATTGACGGAACAATATTCCGTGGGTCATCCCTCGGAACGGCAGCAGAAAGTTCAGCGGCAATATCGAATAGTGGCAGAGAAGATTCGGAAAGCTGTGGAGGAACGACAACATCTTCTGACGCAACTACATCGTCACCAAGTAGCCTTTGCGGGTGGAGTGCAGAAAGAATCACGATAACGTATAATCATCCGTAAATCCCATGAGAACACGGGTATGAATTATCCTTGGTGGAACAATTTCAGCCCCCTCCTGAAGTTCCTGTAAACTGTATCGTTTAGCATTAATTATTCTTGCACTTAAAAAATTTTCCTGCGCCAATATGCCGGGAAGAAGCAATTTGTCAATGGTGTTTCGAAGAGTATAAATATCTTTTTCCTCACTAGGAATAATCTCCAGAAAAATGCACAGTTCCGGCAAATTTGGAATAATTTTATCATAGGGAATGATACCTACTTTAGTTACTGCTTTCCCCGAAGCAGGGCAATTACCAAAGAAATATCCTTCCTGGTCGCTGGTAGCATAGTTCCAGGTCCATCCCCGCTCCCTTGCTAACCGAGTGGCCTGCGCAATTTGGAAATTATATTTATCGTATTTTCTTTCAGGTATTTCTACTTTGGCACCCTCAGGAAGAGAAATTACCTTATCTCCAATGGTTAATTTTTGCGAATTGAATGTGACAGGAATCATAAAGTCTTCGAACTTGGCACCTATTTAATAATTTCGCTACTCTACTGCTTCTTCTCTACTTTAATGATATTCACCGGACAACAATCTGCCGCGTCTTGGTTTCTTGCCCGTTCATCCTCGGTGCCAATTTCCCTCTCAAAATGGCTGTTCACCGGCTGAGAAGCCTTTAAATGGGCTAAGCCTTGCTCGTCCATCTCCCAGAATTCAGGATTAATGGCGGCACAGGCACCACAGCTGATACAATCTTTCTTATGATGGATAATGGTGTAAGGCATGGTGTAATCCCCCTCATGGGCAGTGGTTAAAATCCACTGATTATTTATAAAATGATGGTCTGATTTTGAGCTTCCCCTTTTTACTCAGCACTCATAAAAAAGACAGTGGCCTTGAGTCTAAACTTTTATAAATAAACCCCCTCTTTGGATGAAAGAATGACCGCTAAGAAAAAACCGCTGGAAAAAGAAGCAGAGAAGGTAGGGCAGCCATCAGCAAAGGAACTGGAATTAACGGAAACATCTCCTCACACGATCTCTCTAAAATCGGCCCCGAGCATCCAACCTGAACTTAATATTGCCTTAGTTGGCCATGTTGATCATGGTAAAACGACGTTAACCGAACGATTAAGCGGAAAATGGACGGACACTCATTCCGAAGAGTTGAAAAAAGGGATCACCATCAGACTTGGATATGCGGATTTTACCATTTCTCACTGTGAAAAATGTGATTTTTACACTGCCAAAGAAAAGTGCGTTAAATGCAATAGTCTGGTCGTTCCATTACGAAAAATATCGCTGGTTGATGCGCCGGGACACGAATCGTTAATGGCCACGATGTTGTCTGGCGCTGCCATTGTAGACGGCGCACTATTGTTGGTGGCCGCGAACGAAAAATGCCCCCAACCACAGACGAAAGAACATCTGATGGCGTTGCATATCAGCGGCATCAAAAATATCATCATCATCCAAAACAAGATTGATTTAGTGAGCTATGAAGAGGCTTTAGAGAATTATCAGCAAATCAAAGAATTTTTAGCACCAACAGAATATAAAGACATTCCGATCATCCCCATTTCCGCGAGAGCGAACGCCAATATTGGCGTGTTGTTGAAAGCGATCCAGGAATTAATTCCCACGCCGCTGCGAGACATGAAGAAAGAACCATTGATGTTAGTAGCGAGGTCTTTTGATATCAATAAGCCCGGCATCAAGCCGGAAAAGTTAGTCGGTGGGGTATTAGGCGGCACGGTCCGGCAAGGTAAATTTGTGGTTGGGCAGGACATCGAAATTGTTCCCGGCTACATGGTGGAAGAAAAAAATAAAAAAATCTGGAAGCCTTTGCTGACGAAAATCGTACAGATCTTTTCTGGCGGGCAGCCCGTGGACCAGATCAGTCCCGGGGGCAGCATGGCGATTTCGACAACGCTTGATCCGACCATTGTCAAATCTGATTCTCTGACGGGTTCACTGGTAGGGTTGCCCGGTAAATTGCCACCGTTACATTATCAAATTACGCTCGACACGCATTTATTGGAACGCGTCGTGGGAACGAAAGAGGAGACCGAAGTTAAGCCTTTAGCCAAAGGGGAAGTGTTGATGCTGAACGTGAATTCTGCCGCGACGGTAGGAGTAGTTCTCGATCCTTCGAAGAAGAATAGCACGTGTGCTTTGAAAAAACCGATCTGTGCGAACGTAGGGGATAGAATTACCATTTCCCGACGGATGGGGGACAGGTTTAGGCTGATTGGGTATGGAATATTGAAATAAACATGGAATATTGAAATAAACATGGAATGGGGGTATTAATCTCCTCAAAAACTCTCTTCTCTTTAATCATTTTAGTGCTCAATGTTCATCGATAATCAATAACCTTTAAATCCTCTGCTTTATTTTGTACTCGTAATCAACAAAAAGAGGAATAAATGGTCCGCGCCATCACGTACAACATCGAATACTGTGAAGGTCTTATTGGAAGGTGGTTTGATTATCTGAAATTCTGGAAAATATTTTTACCTCCTAAGAATTTAGATCAACGCCTGGTTAGCGCATTAAAAAAGTTAAAGCCTGATATCTTAGCGCTTATTGAAGTAGATACCGGTTCTTTTCGCTCACGCCATAAAGATGAGGTTCGCTTTTTGGAAGAAAAATTAGGGTTGAACGATTTTATCGAAAAAATAAAATATCCTCTCACCGGTTGGCTTAGATTATTTCATCATCTGCCTATCTTAAAAAAGCAGGCGAATGCGTTGCTGTCCAGGTTTAAATTCAAGAAAATAAAGTATCATGTGTTTCATGAAGGCACCAAGAGAATGGTCATTGAAGCGACTGTGCTCTGCCCCACACCAGTTACTTTCCTGGTAGCGCATCTGGCCTTAGGAAAAAGAGCTCGGGCCAAACAGATTAAAGAATTGATTAAGATTGTCAATAGCATTCAGAATCCGGTTATTTTAATGGGTGATTTCAATACTTTTCATGGGGAAAAAGAAGTGGAAGAATTGTTGAAGAAAACTCATTTGAAAGATAAAATTAATTTAGATACGAAATCTATTCCCCTGACAGAACCGGCCTGGCATCCCACTCGCAGATTAGATTACATTCTTACTTCCAGGCAGATTAAAGTCAGGAAATATTCCGTATTAAAATTTCAGTTTTCTGACCATCTGCCGCTGATGATCGATTTTGCAGTGAAGAGATGATTTCTCTGTTGTAGGGATGGCAATAAGGATAGCAATATTTATAAAATAGTATTTATTATCCATACTAATTATGAAGCCTAACCTAAAAATGAAAGAATTGTTTTATAATCATCCTACTAAATACTGGCATTTTGAGCAACTGCTGAAAGAAGCCAGTTTAAGCCGGGCGCAGACCAATATTTGGCTAAAGAAACTATTACAAGACGATTTGATTAAACGTATTAAGCCCAGAGGGAAGATGCCTTATTATATTGCCAATTATGAACATCCACACTATCAAAATAGTAAACGCCTTTATGCGTTAGAACAACTACACTCCAGCGGTTTTCTTGATTATCTTACTTCACTACAGAAAGCAGAAGCAATAATTCTCTTTGGGAGCTTTTCACGCTGGGATTGGTATGACCACAGTGATATTGATATCTTTGTTTATGGAGACATTGATGAGATCTATGTGGGAAAATTTGAACCCAAATTGAAGCGTGAAATTCAGGTTTTTTCTGGAAAAGACAAAACTGATCTTCAGCGAATAGGGAGTGGATTACTTAAAAATATCATCAAAGGCATTCCCCTCAAAGGGGCATTGCCTCAAGAGGTGATAGCCTATGCGGCCGTTTGAAACAGTAGAAGAGGCCTACGATGTCTGTGTGTCAGAAGGAAATATCATTCCTACCTCTGAAATTGATGAGGAACGGATAACCGCTAGTCTGCATATTGCTGAGGAAGATTTGCAAAGTGCTCAGGATGCTGTTGGGAAGAAACGATGGAATTCTGCGTACAAAACCTATTATGATGTGCTTCACCTGCTGGCAGAAGCTTTTCTTAAATTCGAGAATATCAAATTAAAAACCCATCTTTGTTTATTTGCATGTCTTTGCGTAAAACATCCAGAATTGGAACTGAGCTGGGATTTTTTTGAAAAAGTGAGGACAAAAAGGAACGGCATCCATTATTATGGTAATCCGGTGACAGAAAAAGATTGGAAAGAAGTTGCCTTGCAGTTTCAGTTATATCTTGATTTACTGAAGAAAAAAATAGAAGAAAGGTTAAATGCCTGAACATCTTCTGAAAGAAGATTCGATAAAATCCACTGCGAAGTATCAGCCAGAAGCCGGCATTTAATCGGTCGGCCACATTTACACAAAGTCACTTGATTTCTTAACTGGGTTTCATACAAGAAAAAAGAAAACTATCTTTTTTCTGTACAGAAAAGAAGTCGTCGCTTCTTTTCTTGTACCCCGTAGCTCTGCTACGACATCCAATTACCCAGTTAAGATTAAAAAATCTCAACTAATTGAATA
>JAHFRS010000033.1 GCA_023266155.1 archaeon | reverse complement strand
AAACTTTGATCATTGACTTTAATGACCTGCCAGCGGATACAAGGCAGATCGCCTTTGGCTCTGCCCATCTTGCCGCCGATACATTCAATGATAACTTCATCGTGCTCATTAATCATCTTCTGCGCGCCATCACCGGGCATGAAGGCCGTAATCTGTTTACCATTCTTGACCAGCTGCACTCGGGCGCATTTTCGCATCCCAGAATTAGGCTGTTTAGCTTCGACCTGAATCTTTTCCAACACAATGGCTTTCGCCTGCGATGAGCCTTTAAGTGGATCATAGCGGCTCTTGAATTTCGTTCTATTGATAAGTTTAAACTGTTTGCGGCGCTTCTTCAGCTTCTTGACTGAGCCTAAGCCGTTTGATTTCTTGCCCATATTTTAAATGACCTTCACTTCCTTATTAAAAAACCTTTGTACAGCGCGGTTAATATTCCTTAAGTTCCGCCCGTCACGGCCTATTAATAAACTTTTTGTTTTTTTATTGCTATCCCGGATAATTAAAGTCAGCTCTTCCTCCCTGATTTCCTGCACGTTCAACGGATAAATTACTTTTCGTACGAACGCCGCAGCCTGATCCTGATACTCAATGACTTTGATTCTCTTCCCTAACTCAGCCTGTAACCGGTGAATATTTTCACCATTGCGGCCAACAGCCCGGCCCACTTCACCGGGAGCGACAATCACAAACAACGTTTCCTCATCTTTAAAACAATCTTTGACTTGCGCTCCCGTCACCCGTTCAATCACAGAAGAAAGCGCTAAATCATCCTGATCCAGTTTGAGGCGAGTCATGCAATTCCTGCCACAGAGATAAAGAAATTTTTCTTACAGAGCACACCGATCTCTTCGTTGCTTTGTTCCAGCTGAATGACCGGAATCGCCGCAAGACGGGCATAATACTGAACGTCATCTTTCACTTTCTGTGGGCAATTTTGCGCTAGGAATACCGTGCCCAGCCGGCCGGCTTTCAATTCCTTCAGCACGCGTTCACGGCCAAGGATCGCTTTTCCTTCCAGTGCTTTACTGGTGAGTAATTTTGTGGTGTCAATAGCCATGGTTGTCTTTTTTTATTTCATCTTGGTTATCAATCCCGGCAATCCTGTTCCTAAAGGGACCGGCTGGTTAATCATCACATTTTCAACGACTGACGCTAACGGATCAACTTCGCCTTCCAGAGCGGCATTGATTAAATGCTTGATGGGCGTCTCGAAACTGGCCCGGGCCAACACGCTAGCTTTTTCACTCACAACTCCGTAACGGGTAACTCCTTTGATAGCACCAGAACTGCACATGATATCAGCCACCAGCATGATATGTCGGATATCGATATTTAATCCTTGTGCTTCAATGACGCGAAAGACTTCGTTCATGATCGCCTGCCGCGCCGCTTCAATGCCTAACACTTTATGCACTTCATGAATATCGTTACTGAACGTCCGACTGGCATCCACTTCTTTTAATCCTAAAATATCCTTAAGATTGGTACCGGACGTCAAGACGATATAACTGTCATCACGTTTTACCGGCAGAACCTGTTTGATGTTCTTGATGCCTTTAACTTTAATATTCCTGATTTTTTCTTTCAGATCATAGACCTCTTTGATTTGTTCCGCTTTGCCTTTATGGACAAAAATCATCATGTCATCAGCTGTGCTTACGGTAAAACCTTTGGTCTTGCTTTTGATTATCTCAGCAATCTCTTTGGTGCTCAGGTTAAAATCTTTCAACAGTTCGGGATTGAATTTCACTTTCAGCGTCTGCTCAAAGATATTGAACGCATATTCCTGCACTAATTCTCCAAACACGGTTTCACGAATCGTCCCGGCAAATTTACGAACAGCATCAAGATCATCATGAGAACTCGTAAAGAAAATTTCCATCATCGGTGTTTTAATCTCTTTCGTGGCATCAAAAATCTCGATAATCCGCGGCAGACCGGTGGTCACGTTCATCTCCGCAACCCCGGCAAAGTGGAAGGTATTAAGCGTCATTTGCGTCCCAGGCTCACCGATACTTTCGGCGCTCACCAGCCCAACACATTCACCAGGATTGATCCGGGCAGAGGTATAGAGGGAATGAATGTCATCCATCATCTGGCGCACTTTTTCTTTACTCAAGCCGGCAGGAAGCGCGGCTTTGATCTCTGCCATCACCAGCAGGGGTAATTTCTCAGAGTACAAGTTCAAAATATCGTCATGGCTCATGCGTCCACCACCTGTTGCACCAGACGTTTCACGTCAATATGCCCACTTTTAGTTTTTGAGACATCTAAATTATCTTCACCATACTGGAACTGCACAATTCGACCGGAAGCATCCCGCACCGTGCTGTCATATTCCACTTTCAAATCCTGCATCGCGTTTGACAACCGACGATAAAGGTATCCAGATTTAGGCGTCCGGAGCGCGGTATCCATTAACGCATCCCGTCCGGTCATCGCGCCAAAGAAAAATTCGTGCGGCGCTAAGCCTTTTTTGAAACTATGGCGGATAAATCCTCGCGCGTGAGGACTCAGATCATGCTTCCGGAAATACGATAACGTTCGGTCCTTAAACCCGCGCTCGATTCGTTTGCCGCGTAAGGCCTGCTGCCCCACAATTCCACTCATTTGAGCTAAATTTAATGAATTTCCACGCGCGCCACAGCGAGCCATGGTAATCGCCGCATTATCCCGCACTTGCCGCATAAAGAGGTCTCCGCTTTTATTTCTCGCTTTATTCAGCAGCTCAATGATTCTTAATTCCAATGTTTCCAGCACGCTGCGCCCCGGCAGAGGCTCCAGTTTACCTGCTTTATAACTGTCAATCAATTTAAGGGATTCTTCTTCCGCTTTGTCAATGGTACTTTGAATCTCGTCCGTTGTTTCTTTGACGGTATCTAAATCGCTGAGGCCAATGGAAAAGCCACGGCGGGATAAAACCGCAATGCCTAATTTAGATACTTTACCTAAAAAGTCAGCGGTCATTTCCGGGCCATATTTCTCAAACATATTTCTCAGCATCAAGCCGCTTTCCTGCCCTAAATTAGCTTTGTCGATGAATCCCGTCTTCAGCTGACCATGAACTATTTTAACTTCATTACCACTTTTATCCTTGCCAATAAAATTGAAATCTGCCGGTAAGAGTATGGAAAAGACTTCTTTGCCATCAATTTTGTCTTTCTGAGGCAAGGAAGTAAGGTCGCCAATGCCGCAACTGTATAATAAATCAATGGCTTCCACACGGCTCAACACTAATTCTTTCGTCAACAGATAATTTCCGGTAATGGCATCATGAATGCCGCCAACAACACTTAACCCGTGCCGGGGACTGATTAATTGTGTTTCAACCAACATTAAAATCCTGGCTTCCGCCATCGCTTCTTCCGTCTGAGGAATATGCAGATTCATTTCGTCGCCATCAAAATCAGCATTATAGGGAAAACAGACCGAAGGGTTGAGTCGGAACGTGAGTCCGGGAAGAACTTTAACCCGATGACACATCATGCTCATTCGATGCAATGACGGCTGCCGGTTAAATAACGCAATATCACTATCAATGAGATGCCGTTCTACGATATACCCAGAGTCCAGCTCCTGAACAATTTCATCTTTCGTTTCATCCGTAATAGTTTTTCTGCGTCCGTCAGGCTTGATGATGTAATTGGCTCCCGGATATTTCTTAGCGCCATTTTCAACGTATTTCTTCAGATACTCTTTGTTCCATTCCGTAATTCGTACCGGCACGGTGAGACTCATCGCCATGCGCAGCGGAACACCGACTTCGTTCAAGTCCAGCATTGGATCAGGACTGATGACTGTCCGGGCAGAAAAGTCTGTTCGTTTCCCGGCAAGGTTATGACGGATACGACCCTCCTTGCTTTTGATTCTTTCAGTCAGAGTCTTAAGGACCTGCCCACCTCGATGTCGCGCCGGAGGAAGTTGGGGAATATCATTATCAAAAAAAGTAGCGATATGATATTGCAACAAGTCCCAGAGATCTTCAATGATGACTTCCGGCGCGCCGGCATTGATATTTTCAAATAATCGCTGGTTGATCCTGACAATATCGCCTAACTTATGCGTGAGATCGTCTTCACTTCGCTCACCGGATTCGAGCGTGATACTGGGTCGCATGGTCACCGGCGGAATTTGTAAATTTGTTAAGATCATCCATTCCGGCCGGATGCCGGGAGCAGTAAACCCAAATAACCCCACATCTTCTTGCGGGATCTTTTCCAGTCTGGCTCTCACTTCAATCGGGCTTAAGCGGACATCTTTTTCATAGTAATTATATGGCTTTTCCAGCCGCACGGCTTCTTGTTTCTTATCGCAATGGGGACATTTATCTTTACTGCGATGTTTCGAGACGATCGCTTTCATTTTTTTTTGTTTGCTGTCAAAACTGCCTTCTTCATCTTCCGCATCAGTACTGTCGCCATGCTTCTTCATGTTGACATCAGAAATCAATAACCTTCCGCAGTATTTACAGGTGGATTTTAATAAGTCTAAGATCTGCCGCACAAATTTCACGTGAATGACCGGCCTCGCTAATTCAATCTGGCCAAAATGACCGGGACATTCTTTTAATTTTCCGCCACAGGTCTTACAGCGCAAACCAGGATCAATAACTCCCAAACGAATATCCATCAGCCCGCCATCAACGGGGTAGCCTTCCCGGTCATATAATTCTGGGGTGACCACTTTAGCAGCCGCTAAGTCCATGACTTGTTTTGGGGAGAAGAGGTTAAAACTGATACTGTCGATTTTCTTATGCACGTCAGGGTGGTAGGACATTGTAAAGTTTCACTAAGTTTTTTCTTGTAATTGCGCTTTTAAAAATTCCATTTCGCCAAAGGTCGCTCGGCGTGAAGGAATTACGTTTACCCCATACTTCCGCCTTGACCACCAGTGTTTTTTTGGCAGGGGAACTGCTGCTTCTTGGCAGCAGGAAAGTCCCGGGATATCCTTCTCATACGTTTTAACTTCTTCTCCTTGGAAAGGCAGATATTGAGCAATAATATCATCTCTGCCCACTCTTTTTAACGCGACTTTAAGCGAATATAACTGGAATGGCGGGAGTACTTCTGGTAGCAATGATAATCCCACCACTTGTTCAACGACGGACTGGGCCGCTCCTATTTCTGAACTCAAATAAGCATAATACACTCGTTGTTCAATGGTAGCAGGATGTTCTTGAAGGTAAAGCTGAGTTTTTTTGAATTGTTCTGCGAAGACAGGAAAATCTTCCATACTCTCATGATTACGGGCATAGCAGCGTTTCAGAGTAGTTTCAAAGCTTTCCATTTTCGTGGTACTGGTTGGTGTTGGTTGCATTGTGTTTAATGAATTTCTTTTTAGCTGTGTTTATTTATCTTTCTTGCGCTGAATCAAACATTCCCATAGTCTTTCCTCAATACTTATTCTTCAAATTCAACTTGGAATAAATCCCTACGCTGCGAATCTCATCCAGCAGGAGTTTAAACGCATAACTCATCTCCACATAACTCACGTCAATATCTTCACCGCACATCAGGCAGTATTTCCGCTTCTTGTAATGGTCTTCAACGGCAATCAATCCACACTTCTCACAGATCGGCAAAATGATCTTATCGGAATCAAACCGCTCTTTCAGCAACAGCGACGCCCCGTGAGCTATAAAGGTATCTTTCTCCATCTCTCCCAGACGCAACCCGCCTTCTTTAGCCTTCCCCTCCGTGGGCTGGCGAGTCAACAACTGAATCGGCCCGCGAGCACGAGATTGGATCTTATTGGCCACCATATGGCGTAAGCGTAAATAATACATATTTCCCACGAAAATCCGAGCCAGCATCTGTTTTCCCGTCCGGCCATCAAAAAACACTTCCGTGCCATCTTCCTGAAATCCCAGTTCCTGTAATTCCTGCCGCAGGTTTTCTTCGGTCTCCGATTCAAATAATGTGCCATCCACAAACCGGCCGGCTAACGCCGCCACTTTTCCCCCCAGCAGTTCAATCAAGTGCGAAACCGTCATCCGTGAAGAGATGCCGTGTGGAGTGAAAATAAGATCAGGTATAATTCCACTGGCAGAAAAAGGCACATCCTGGGGAGGCACTAAAATTCCCGTGACGCCTTTCTGCCCATGCCGGGATGTGAATTTATCGCCTATTTCCGGAATGCGTTCTTCCCGCAATCGCACCTGCACTAATTTATTCCCTTCATCATTCTCTGTAATGACCACAAAATCAGCGACACCTTTCTCTCCATGTTTCAGGACGACGGAACTCTCTCTGCGAATCGCGGCCGTTAAATTATATTCATCCATACTGCTAAGAAATCGTGGCGGGCTGGTACGGCCAATAACGACCTGCCCTTCATCCACTTTAGCTTCCGGATAAATCATGCCATCGGCTTCCAGAAAACCATAATCTTTCTCGCTGCGATAGCCTTTAACATCTTTTTCCGGAATGCAAATGTCATCCACTAAACCGCCGGAATAACGTAATTCTTCTGAAACGACCGGACGAAAATAAGTGCTGCGGCATAAGCCTCGTTCCACTGAACCTTTATTGAGAATGACGCCGTCTTCCATGTTATACCCATCATAACACATCACCGCAACGACCATATTTTGGCCCGAAGGATGTTCTTTATAATCCGCAACGTCATGAATCACCGTCTTGACCAGCGGCATTTGGGGATAATGCAGAAGATTAGAATCCATGTCCATCCGCAGCAAATAATTGGCAGCATAAAATCCTAACGCTTGTTTTTGGTTCTTGCTGCCGATGATCAAACGGGATGATTGGTTATAACTGCTATGGGGAACTAACGCCGCCGTAATGCCGCAAATAGCTCCCGGAGCAATCTCCAGATGCGTATGTTCAGCAGTAAGATCCGCCGGCAGGGAAGCCACTAAAGCATTTTCTTCTTCTGCGGCATCCAGATGTTCAATCACGCCCTGTCGAACGAGGTCAGCCCAGGTAATTTCTCCTTCCGCCAATTGCTTGACATGCTTTTCTGTCAGCAACGACTTGCCTTCTTTCACCACAATCAATGGTCGGCGGGCCCGGCCTTCATCCGAAAACAATTTCAATTCGTTCCTCTCATCGTCAAAGTAAATATTGACATTGTCAGCAATCCCTCCCTCCCGCCGCAAATCTTTAACACTTTGAACAAAGAGCTGTGGATCTTCCACTGTCCCGACAATTTTTCCATTCAGGTAGACGTCAGCCATCAGACGACCTCCCGCAGATCGCACGTACGCAATTTTGTCAACAGTGCCTGCTCATCGCTCTGCTGAGAAATAGAACAGAGCATCGCTAAATTTTTTCTCAGGCCAATGTTTGTCCCTTCCGGTGTTTCAATCGGACAGATCCGGCCAATATGAGTGGGATGTAAAGCCCGAGCTTCAAAATTTTCCTGCGAACTGGAGAGCGGCGAAACCACTTTCTGCAGATGCGAAATCATCGCTAAAAAATTAGAACGGTCCATCCGTTGCGAAATACCCTGCCGCCCGCCAACCCATTCTCCCGTGGCCATCGAGGAATAGATACGAGAGGTTAACAATTTGTCTCTGATAATGACACGAGTCGAAGGTAATTTCCCCCGCTTGATGATACGCTGAAAATTATACAGGATGTCGCCAATGAGAATCTTAAAATTAACCCGAAATAAGTCAATCAGCAAATCTCCACTCATGCGGATGCGCTTATTCATGTAATGGTCTTTGTCATCTGTCGGCCGTTCACCTCGGCTTACTTCAATAAATTTTTTAAGCATCTTACTGATGTTTTGCGCTTTAGCCAGCCGCTGTTTTGCATCCATGCCAACATTGGGCAACAGGAATTTATCCAGAATCTCTTTGGTGCGTTCAATGCGGATTTCCCTAGTCTGCGGCACGCCAATACGTTTCCCGATATAATCCATCGCCTCTTCCTGCTCTTTGATCTCGGTGAATTCAAATAAGTTCAACATCACTTCCTCATAATCTTTTTCAGCGGAGACGGAGCGCATGATATCTTCATCCCGTGTTATGCCCAAAGCTTTCAGCAGAATTAATACGGGCAGCGTTTTTATCCTCGTGAACGTGATATAGTACAAGCCATCTTTTTTACGCTCAATGGTCAAGGGAATTTTATAAGAACCTTGGGTAGAAAAGTAACGGCCCATGAACGTTCCATCTTTTTCTTCCACTAAAAAATTATTAGCGGAAAGATCTTCCACACAGACGATCGCCCGTTCCGTGCCATTGATGATGAAGTACCCTCCCGGATCAGCAGGATCCTCACCATGTTTAAGAAGTTCTTCCCGGCTGCATTTTTCTAAATGGCAATATTTACTTTTGAGCATGATGGGCAGTTTGCCGATTTCTGCCACGAAATTTTCCCGTTGCACGTCGTTGATGTAACTGCTCACTTCCAGAAAAATGGGGGCATGATAGGATATTTTTCTTAGCCGCGCTTCCATCGGATAAATATCCCGGCTACTGCCGTCAGCTTCCGTGATCCTGGGCTTACCGACGGTAATACGGCCAAAGCGAATCTTGAATTTTTCAATATTATGCGGGATGATCGTCGGTTCAGCTTCTTTATTTTCTTCAATCACTTCCTGTAAGCCTTTCTCCAACAGGGTGTTAAAAGACTGGATATTACTGCCAACAACGTTCTGTTCTTCAAAGTATTTTTTAATGAGAATCGATTTATCCATGGACCACCACCCGATAATACGCTGACGTGCCTGCCGTTTTGCTGCTGCGGTCAATTTTGATGATATCTCCTGGTTTACAGCTGATTTTCACCAGAGCCGGATCACTGCGCAGAATTTTTGGCAAATCTTTCACCTCAACTTTATACCTCTCCAGCAACTGTTTTTTTTCCGCCTCAGACAATTTGCTGTGCGGCGGAACCAGAAAATGTGGGGGGACGTCAAGTGCCATTGTGTATGAATAGGAGCGGGCCGGACGAGACTTTCACCAAGGATGACCTTGCTTTTGAACTCGCGACCGCTTGATGTCTGTGCTTGCCTTAAAAGTCAAGCGCTCTACCAAGCTGAGCTACCGGCCCAGGAAATTCCCCGGCCGGCGAGTGCCAGCCAGAGGACGAAACGCCCTGGCCGGGACTTTCTAGCTAATTACACTCTTTTTGAGATGAAATGTAATTTGCCTTTGAACCCGGGTCGAAGCCGTGACAGGGCTACATGCTAGGCCACTACACCACCAGGGCAACGAGGGAGTACTATCTACAGCTTATTTCATATGTAGAATATACTCTGGCCCATTGTTTGGAGTCAAAACCGGGGGCTATTTATAAAGATTTCGGGGAATTCCCTTTTTTGTTTTTTTTCTTCGCAGAGCTCTTTTCATTTTTTCATACTGCTTTTGTTCTGCTTCAACGCCGGGCTGAAGATATTTTGGAAAGTTCTGTCGATCACAGTCAAGGTAGCCCGCTCCAAAGAATAATAACTTATCACCGTAGAAACGGGAAATCGCCGCAAAGGCGGTAAATTGCTTATAT
>JAHFRS010000124.1 GCA_023266155.1 archaeon | reverse complement strand
ACATTCATGGGTGCAGTAGCATTTGGTGTCCGTAATCCATTTGGCTGTGCTCTTGGTCATGGTGGAAGTCCAGAGTTTGCTAAAATCAAAATCATAGTCACGCACATTTCCCAGCGGCTTGTTGTTCAGCAATTCGCAGGGATAGACATCACCTTTCTCATACATCACCCCCAGCAGCGTTCCGGCTTTACAGGGCAGGACATGCTCTTTCTTCTCCACGTTACGGATAATAATCTCCACGCGGATTTTATTCATCAGGTCGCGCAGATAGGTCTTCAGTCCCTTCTTGCTTGACCGCTTTTCCAGTTCATAGAATTTCTTATAATTATGTAGGTTGACACCAAACAAGTCCATTTTCTTAGCTTCCCCCCGGATAATATTGAGGGAAAGAACGTCGGGCTTGAGTTCATTCTTGACATAGCTGTGGAACTCTTCCAAAGTGTCCTGGTTGAGGGACGTGAGGGTAGAGACGACTGAGACTTGCAAATGAGGATATTCCTTTTGCAATTCTTTTAATTCCTTAAAAGTTTTGACCGCGGTCTTAAAACAATCTTTGACTTGCCGTATTTCATCGTGAATGGTCTCGATGCCATCCAAAGATAAGACAATATTCAAATCTAAATCAGGACAACTCTGCAGGATAGCGGTGCAATCTTTAATCGTTTTTTCGGTGAAGGTGCCATTCGTTGGCACCGAGACTTCTTTGACAGTGGTGTTGCGGTAATAGGTCTCGATCACTTCGGCAAAATCGGGGCGGATGAACGGTTCGCCGCCGCTGATGTTGAGGATGACCAGATCAGGCAAGTGTTTAGTGATCTTTTCGATTTCTTCCAGGGAAAGCTCGCCTTTGGTATTGAGATTTTTCCAGTAGAAGCAATGGCCGCATTTGGCGTTGCATTTGGAGGTAATGAAATGAATCAGCTGCAACGGTGTCTTTGGTTCTTTGACCACGAAGTACTTGAGAAGTTTTAAGTAGGAACGGCGCATGGAGTTTAAATACCTGCAGGAAGGTATAAAAAGCTTATGATTCATAATATTTAAAAAGATTTCCTCCTATAAAAAAGAAGATGTTAGATACCTTAGTACGCGCTGTGATGGAGGGAGGCCATAGGGCTCTTGAATTACAAAGGGAGTTACAATCAATCCCCCCTATGGAAAAAAGCATGTATAAAGGAGATTTTAGGACTAAAGCTGATATCGAATCACAGGAGATTATCAAAAAGATTCTTCATGATAAATATCCTTCCATTCCTATCGTGGCAGAAGAGGATGAGCCACAGCACCTAGAGTTCTCAACATATTTCACTGTAGATCCGCTTGATGGCACTTGGATTTATAGTCGGAGATGTAGGGAATGGGGCGTCATTTTAGGATATGTAAAAAACCATGTTCCGGCCGCGGTCGCTGCGTACCTTCCGGCAGAAAATATTATTATCAAAAGCCAGCGAGAACAAGGTTGTTTCTTAAATGGGGAGCAAGTTCATCTGCAGCATCACGAACCATTAAAGAAATCAATTATTGGTGTACTCACCAACGCCAACGTAAGTAAAGATGTTCATAATGCTCATTACACTCCTCTTATTTACGAAGCTTTGGCAACGAGAAATCTTTCTTCTAATATTGGAAGTACCGCTGAGGTTCTTCTTGGTCGAGCTGAAGCATATGTGAGTAACATGGGTGCCATCTGGGATCACGTCCTGGCTTTGGCCATACAAGAGGCAGGAGGAACCGCAGTCTCATTTGATGGCTCTTCCCTGGAATGGACAAGAATAAAACCTTTTGAGGTTATATTTGCGGCAAGTCGGGAACTGGCAGAAGAAATCGTTTTATATATGAAACAACCTTAACAGGAAAAGTAAGATGTTACGCTATGCTATTGTGGGATGTGGAAGTGCGGCACGCTATCATCTTTTTCATCTTCAGCAGAACCCGCTCGTTAAGATTGTTGCCCTCTGTGATCCTTCGGCAGAAATTGCCGCACCTTTTCGCTCTCTGGCCGTTAAACGGTACATAGATTTTCAAGAGATGTTTGATTCAGAAGAGCTTGATGCTGTCTCGTTAGTGACGCCCCACTATCTGCATTATGATCAAATTATGGCGTGCGCCAAGAGAGGTATTCATGTTCTTTGTGAAAAACCCCTTGCTATTTCATACTCTGATGGGGAAAAAGTAGTAGCAGCCTGTGAGCGTGCTGAAGTGAAGCTAGCCGTCATGCTTCCGCGTCGCTTGTTCAACAATACGGAAGCACTGAAAAAAGCACTGGCCACGCAAGCTTTAGGTAAAGTCACGGCATCCTCTTACATCCTTCATGCCCACAAAGGACCAGAATATTACCAAGGCTGGCGGGGGAAGAAAGAATTTGCCGGTGGTGGTGTGGTGATGTGTCAGGCCCTTCATGATCTTGACCGATTAGTGTACTGTTTTGGTCCGGCCACAGTTATCTCATCAAAATTGAATACGACAAGGTTATTTATTGATGTAGAAGATACTGCTGAAGTAGTATTAGAGTTTTCCGGCGGGCTGCGCTGTTCTTTTCATGCGGATACTATCAGCACGGAGTCGTGGACTGGAAAAACAATTATTTTAGGAACCCAAGGGAACGTCGTGCTCAATTCAGAATATACCGAGGAATGGTCTGTACCAGGAATTCCCCAACCAGAGCCCAATGATGACAATTATGATCCCGAAGTTAAGCCGCGATATTATGGGCCCTGCCACGGAATTATTATTAATGACTTTATTGAATCCATTACGCAGAACAGGGAACCGCTAATAAGCGGCAAGAGTACTTTGCCGACGTTGCAGGTTTTATTTGAAATTTACGGGAAAGCAAAATCTAGTTTATCTTAACGTCATGCTGCTGCAATTTTTCTTGTAAGTCTTTAAATGACTGGAAAGCAATTACATTGAACCCCATCTCTCTGGCGGAAACGATGTTCTTATCCAAATCATCAATATACAGGCATTCTTCAGCCGCACATTGTAATTTTTGTAACAGGAAATGGAACATCGCGGGATCAGGTTTTGCCGCTTTAGCTTGATAGGAAGGGACAATAAAAGTAAAATAAGACTGTAGGGAATACTTCTTGATGGCTTCCTCCGTCCAGTCCTGAATTTCATTGGTCAGCAGGGCCGTTTGGTGGCCATTTTTGAGGTGCTGGATGAGCGGAAGGATTTCTCTCCGAAAACCAAAACTGTCAATCCAAATTCGACGTAGCTGTTGATGGTCTTGATTTAAAAACGCGGCGACTTTTTCCCAAAACTGCCTTGAAGGGATTTTATCTAATTTTGCCAAGTCCCAATAGTGGCGTACTAGTCTTGCCAACTCTTCGCGACTCTTGCCGCATTTTAGACTATATTCTTCGATCAAATAATCAAAAGTTCCTTGGAAAGTGAGCACCCCATTATAATCAAAAATAATCGCTTTAATCATCAGCTGAATTCATTATCCATAACCTTTATAATCGTTCTGGAACAGAGAAATTCATACTGAAAACTATTCCCTATGATAACTATCACCCCATTACGTGTCGGCACTATCTACTGCGATAAAGGTAAAACATTGACCCAAGGTGTGGATGTCGGAAAAATGGTGTATATCCCCAGCGTTTCGTGGCTGATTAAAACACCTACGGAGAAAATTCTGGTGGATACGGGCATGCCTGATACCTCAACTGCCCATGAAAAGCATTACCAAGGCTCCTATCAGTTGCCAGGAGAAAGGATTGACCAGGCCCTGCTGATTAATGGCATCAAACCGGAAGAGATTTCTAAAGTCATTTTAACCCATCTGCATTGGGACCACTGTCAGAATGGTCATTTGCTTCCCAACGCGACGTTTTACGTGCAGAAGAAAGAATTGGAATTTGCCCGGAATCCAACGGGAACCTATTTCCGTTCGTATGATCATCCTACACTGGGATTACAGCCATCGTATGAGCGGTATCGTTGGACTATTCTTGATGGCGATACTGAAATTGCCGATGGTGTTTCCGTGGTTCTGACTCCTGGACATTCGC
>JAHFRS010000123.1 GCA_023266155.1 archaeon | reverse complement strand
GCCGGTGAAGACGGTAAAATTGATATCGCCGCCAGGGAGGAACAGCACAAAAGCAAAACTTTCAGGTACGAAGGTTATGACACGACTTGTTTAGTGGAAGCGGATGAAGAGCCACCCCATGAAATAAATTCTCGCGCTCTGTACACCTCTCTCCAATTCTGCACGATTGTCGGAGCGACTATTTCGCCTATCGTTCAAGTGATGAGAAAGATTGTAGTAGATGGGTCCAATACATCAGGATTTCAACGGACAGCGTTGGTGGGCAGAAACGGCCAGATCGAAACCACGGGAGGAATTGTCCACATCAGTAACATTTCTCTGGAAGAAGATGCGGCAAAAATCGTCTCGGAAACGGCGACGGAAAAAACGTATCGGTTAGATCGATTGGGTATCCCTTTGATTGAAATTGGAACAGAACCGGATATTACCTCGCCGGAACAATGTCAGGAAACGGCGAAGAAATTGGGCTGGTTGTTACGTTCTCTTCCCGATGTCAAACGGGGCCTGGGAACCATCAGGCAAGATGTAAACGTTTCCATTACGGGCGGAACGAGAATTGAAATCAAAGGGGCGCAGGATTTACGGCAATTGCCTTTGTTGGTGGAATTGGAAGCCCAGCGACAGAAAGAATTACTGCGGATAAAAGAAGAGTTACAAAACATGAAATTGAACTCCTGTTCTGTCATTGACCTCACGGCTATCTTTGCCCAATCTTCATCAAAAATAATTCAAAAGACAGTCCAAAATAAAGGAAAAATCGTGGGGATGAAATTAGCCGGATTTGCCGGCTTTCTGAAACGCGAATTACAGCCCAATTATCGGCTGGGCACCGAATTTTCCGGACGAGCCAGAATTATCGCCGGAGTGGGAGGCATTTTCCATTCCGATGAATTGCCTCATTATGGAATCACCGAAAAAGATGTGGATGACATCAAAAAAAAGCTGCATTGTGCTTCTCACGATGCTTTCATCCTCGTTGCCGATAAAGAAGAGAGAGCACGGACGGCGTTACAAGCTGTCTATGACCGGGCACAAGAATTATTTTTCGGCGTGCCTGCCGAAGTTCGAAAAGCAAATCCTGATGGAACGACCAGTTATCTCCGTCCGATGCCTGGAGCAGCACGGATGTATCCGGAAACTGACGTGCCGCTGATTCGGCCTGACACTCAAAAAATAACTTTGCCGGAACTGCTGGATGAGAAAATGATCCGTTTCCAGAAGCAATTTGGCTTGGGAAAAGATCTGGCAGAATTTGTGGCCAAGTCCGATAAAGTCCATCTGTTTGAGGAATTGGCACAAAAATATCCTGAAATCAAGCCGGCGTTTATCGCTGAAACGTTGATCTCTACTCCTTTAGACATCAAACGAACCTATCAGCTTGATCCTGAGAAATTAACCGATGATGATTTTAAGAATGTGTTCCGTTACTTACAGGAAAAGAAAATCCATAAAGATATTATGCTTGACGTCCTGATCGACTTGGTTAAAGGCACTTTTGATCTCAAGAACTATGCCACTTTAGGTACGGAAGAGATTCATAAAGCTTTAAAGGAAATTATCCGGGAACATCCCGAAGCGCCCTTTGCTGCCTTGATGGGGATAGCCATGAAACGACTGCAGGGGAAAGCATCAGGAAAATTTATTTCTGACGAATTAAAGAAGCTGGTGGAGAAAGGGCATTAAAGTGGATTAAGAAATTGAGATGGATTAGGAAGTGCCATCTTTACCTAACTTTTTTTTTCCAGTTCTTCATAATATTCAAAACGCAGTGCATCTATCTCTGGCATGATAGGGATATTCAATCCTCTCTCCTGCAGGAGGTCTAACCTTTCCCCCACCCAGGTGACCCAGACCTGATTGCCAGTATGTTTCATCTGATAGTGTAATTCATCCAAAATAATGTTCCACTGCAATCCTCGTTTTGCCAGTGACAGGCAATCCTCAAGGTCGCCTTCCCGTTCCGTCATGCTCTTGAATAACAAAATGTCTTCATTGGAGCAAAGGAAGAGGGAAAGTTTGTTACTATCCATGATTTTGGTGGCCCGTTGCATCATTCCCGGAGAGAGGAAGAATTCACTACAGACAGTGCGATGGAAAAGGTCAATCCGGAAATCCTCCCGTATGAAAATCTGGCTGATGTTAAATCGCGCGTACGGCAGTGTCGGAATTTTACCATGGAAACCTATTTCTTTCAGAGTTTTTTCTAACAGCGAGAATTGTTCTTTCGCCGCCACGACGAGATCGACATCTTTTGTTGCCGGTTTAAGTCCCTGATAGAGCAGCATCATCCCGCCAATGGCAAAAATATCTGCTTTTTTGGGAAGGTTTTTTTCTATCTCCACAAATAAGTCCATGATTTGCTGAAAAACAGTAATCATCGGTACATCTCTATTTTTTCTTTGATTTCCAGGAGAGAAGGATAACCTGTTATAGATTTTCCTCGCAAAATATCTTTAATATCCTGCAGCAGGGGATGGACAATTCGTGATAAATCATTTCGGTGCTTTTGATAGAAGATGGCCAGAAATAACAAATGACGCACAGTTTTTTCTTTCTCCGTGACCGCGAGCGAATGAAGAAAGATTTCTTTTTTGCTTAATTTTCGTGGGGGAAAGATATAATAATCCTGAGGTAAGAGGAGTTTGACGCCATATTTTTGATAGGCCGAAAAAGCTGTTTTAGCAGCAGTGATTTTTTCATTCGTGGAAAAGAGGATTTCAGTGCCGGTTTTGTGATAAATAATGGTACCAACAGGAACTCGCCAGTCCACAGTTTGCTCAAACAGGCGCCATTCGTTGAGAACAGCAGCCAACTCCGGCCAGATCTCAGTATTAAGATGATACTGATTCTTTTCTTTCTTCACGATACTTACGTCGCGGGCGTTCTGCAGTTTCCGGTAAATCATGCTTGGTTTTAGTTTCGTCGCTGCCGAGATCTCTCCGATGGTTTTCGGAGTCAGTAGCAACGAAAGAATAGAAAGGCCTGAATCGGCCAGCAGGGGGATGAGATTGGGATAGGACGAGAGGAGACGCAACAACAAATTAGTGAGGGGAATATTCCGGGGAGCGATTCTTCCCCGCCGCAACTCTATGAGGCCGTTCTGTTCGAGACGTTGTGCTTCCCGCCGGACTTGCTGTTGGCTGCGGTGCACAGCGGTGGCGATCTCCGCAATCCTGTTCTGGCTCTCGGCGAGCTGCTGTACTATAGATAGTCCGGTCCTGGAAAAAGTCATTTTTCCACTGAAATGCTCTTTATTTAAATACTTTTCCCTTTTTAGTGGAAAAATAACAGAAGTAGGACCTTTCCTCCCAACTGAAAACCACTTACAAGTAATAAAATAACGAAAGGTTTAAATAGAAAGGTTGGTTTTGGTAGGGATATTGAACCAGAATAAGAGACAACTTAAAATGACCGAACCACAACTGATATTTTTACACGAAGGTGTATTTAGACCGGGAAGAATCGTCCCCCACACTGAAAGTCACTATATCGGGCTAGATTTAAAAAGAAATGCTATCCTCAGAGATGAGAAAATAAATCCATTGAGTCTTCAGCTCGTGTATGCTACAGCTTTGAGGCCCCTATTATTGGTAGAGGTCTTGCCGGAGATAAAAGAGGGTTTACTTTCCAAAATTGAAGACATTCGGTTTGATGATACTAAGTTCCGCCGAAAGAAAGTGCAGATTGAACAGATTGTAGAAAGAATTGTTGAAGAAGCTCAACATATCGCTCAAGATAACAGCATACCCTATTTCAGTGTTGCCGCAGTTTCCGCAAGTACCAAACCTCAAAGCGTGGATGGGTCAGGGTTGTCTTCTACATTAGACCAGTATGAATCAATCTTACAAAACAATGTGGGGCCACAGCCAGCACGAGAAGTTCAATACACACTACATCCAACGGTGCAACTTTATTTGCCGAGATAAACACAGAAATCCTGAAATCGCCTACCCACCGTTCGCTTCGCTCACTCGCAGCAGAGCTGCGGGGTATTCGGCGATTTCTAACACGGATTTCTGGTTATTACTTGCTGATATCGTTG
>JAHFRS010000032.1 GCA_023266155.1 archaeon | reverse complement strand
CCATAAAAAAGAATATTTCTGAAGCCAGAGCGGCTGCTGAACGAATAGAAGATGGAGTAAAAAAGATCGAAAAACTTCCTCCGAAAGAAAAGAAGAAGATTCCTGAACAAGCGGCAATAAAAAAAAAAGAAGGAGAATATCGAAAGAAGCTACAGGAAAATACTGCTATCTTGATTACCGTTCTGCAAACCGCCAGAGAACTGGCCGCTTCTGAACCGTGGTTTAATCACCAGATTCTCTCTAAAGCGGAGAATAAGAACTTTCTGTTGGAATTGTTACAGGGTCGCGGGTATTATGGCAATATCTCAGAACATGATTGTTATTTAATCATGAATAAAATTAATTTTAAAAGGATCCATTTTAAATCTGGTGACGACCTTTCTTATGTCAAACTTACCGGTTTAGATCTTTCAGGGATTGATTTTAGCGGTGTCAATCTTCACGCTGTACGTTTTGACCAAAGCTATTTACAAGCAACGAATTTTAAAAATGCCGATCTTCATGAGGCTGACTTTCATGGAATTAATCTTCAGGATGTTAATTTTCAGGGTGCTGATCTCCGCTGGGCGAATCTGAGCTCCTGTAACCTAACCAATGCTACATTTTTAGATGCCAATATAGAAGGGACGATACTTTATTCGGTTACAGGGTTAACGCAACCACAACTTCATTCTGCCCGAAAATGGGAAAAAGCTCTGCTCCAATTCATGAGGTAGAATTTTAGTTACTCGCTATCTAAGCCTAACTTCAGAATTATCGTCTCTTCCCTTTCTTCTTGGCCTTGAGGGAAATGAATCTCATCGGTAAAACAGTAACGATTGACAGAAAGATATTTAAGAAAAATTCTGTTTCTCTGTGGTAATGGGAGTATACACCACCAAACCAGTCAGAAAGCTCAGCCCGGAAGAGTTTAAGTATTTACATCAAGGAAAGCAAATCGAAGTGGCCGATCATGCTTTTTTCCATTTGAGCACAAAACAACGAAAGATTTTTAATGAAGAAGACCTTATTAACATTATAAAGAGGGAAACACCTCGAAAGGTCTACCTTCAGGAAAACGGAAGATTTGGAGCTTATTACCGAAAGAGTGATGGATATAGAAAAATAATCATCGAAGTTCATGATAAAATGATCGTGCTGGTCTCATTTATGGACGTGACAGAACTACCACGATACGGGTTATGAAGATGAATGAAAAATATTTGAATGGAACGGGAAAAGGAGAATTTGTCTATGATGCTGACCATGATATTTTGCTGTTTAAGCTAAAAGACCGGGATTATAAGATGTCCACGGAATTTCAAAACTTTGTAGCCGACATCGATGAAGAGGGGTTCGTGACGGGAATTAGAATTTTCGACACTTCCAAAGTATTTGACGTGGGAAAAGATATTCTCAGGAACATTACCCGGTGGGAATTCAAAGCGTCAGTCGAGAATAACACTTTAACCATTACGTTCCGGTTTATAAGCAAAGGGCAGGATTTGGAAATTCCCATCGAGAAATTCACCCAGCAAATGAGCACACCATTAAATGGGCACCATCTGGCCGATTCTTCTGTAGAATGTGCTGTGGTGTGAAGAGTTAGAGAATTTTTCTTCAGAATTAAAAAGAATCGACTTCACCAGCTATTGCTTTATAACTTATCGTCTCTTCCCTTTCTTCTTCGACTTAACTGGTCGGCTTTTCTTTCCCGCCTTTGCCAGCTTCATCAATTTCCGTACTTTAGAATGCTTACCCTTCCCGCTGGGCGCACGGCCGCCTTGCTGTCGAGATGTACGGACAACGATCTTTTTTTTACTCATTTTACCTTTCCTCTTTTTGGGCATCTTAATTTACCTTCTCTTGATTTACCTTCTTTATTGACCACTGGACTCAGTGCATGAGTGCCATAAACACACTCTCGGAATCGAACTTTGCCTACCGATTGGTTTTAATGGTGATCTCATACGCCCCAGAGACAAGCTTGCTTCAGGTACAGATTGCGTAGTCGGTGAGTTATAGTCCAGACACCGTACGTCTTGGCGAGCACCTGACAGAGGCTGCTCTGTTAGCATCCTTTCCAGGACAACTGAATTATCCTAGTCTTTTTTCTTTAGAACTGAGGAAAAAGTATTTATATTTATCGTACCACTGGAGGATAGGAAAATCCTATTTAAGCTGCTCCGTAAACAGCCGGACATTATAGAATATCGCCAGTTCCAGAACTTTTTTAAGCCGTTGATCATTTCGCTTCAGGGCCCCTTTAGTACTGGAGAGATATTCTTCTAACAGTCCCAGAGGGATGTCAATAATCGGCAGGCCCACCGAACGCAGCAGATGAAACGTAATCAGTCTCGTCGTTCGGCTGTTGCCGTCAATGAAAGGATGAATATGCTGAAATTCATTATGGAACTGAGCCGCAAAGTGGAACACCTCTCTCAAGGAATGTTTTTTTCGGGCAATGAAGGCATTATATCGTTGTAAGAGAACTTCTACCTTTTCCTGAATTCTTTCTGGAGTCGAAATCTTAAAACCGGGATTATTTTTAATAAAGACCGAAACATTCCGGATCTGTCCGGCTATCTCTGGCTTATGACGAAGAGCTAGATAATGATAGTTTAGGATGGACTGTAATGTTAAAGGCTTGCCGCCAGTCACATCTTTCAGCATCGCCTCCATCGCTCGTTGATAGTTCCTGACTTCTTCCATCGCCTCCAAACTCATCATCGCCGGCACGATTTGCTGTTGGAGCAATTTCACGGTCTGTGGCAGAGTGATGGGATTTCCCTCCAAGTTTAAACTATGCTGAATAAACCGTAATTGATAATTTTCAGTCAACGCAGCATACTTTCGCTCATTTTTCTTGCGTAAACGATGAAAAAATCTTAATTCCCGCTGTAGGCGCGGCCACAATTCTTCTCTGGTAAGGAATGGTGCTCTTGGCAAGGCCCGACCAAAATATTCACACACCTTGTGCAGAAATGAATGGCGAAGAAGCAGAGCCAGCAACGGTTTCCGGGAAAGAATGATCAGGAACCCGCTCTGATCCAGAAGGTTTACATACCGCGTCAACGTTCGGGGATTGAGCGCAAAATCAGCGGCAGAAAATTGTTTTAGCACCCAAGCTTTCCTGATGAACGAAGCCACGTTTCTCTCCAGCAGATCATTATACTTCAAATCATTAGCCAGACAAAAGCGAATGAGGCGGTAGAGGAGCTCACTTCTGGCGGAAAGAATGACCTGAAATCCGGCAGGCGTTTTTTGAATGAGATTTTCCGTCTGCAGCCGCAGCAGGGTTTGATACAGGCAGGAATACTCTGCGGCCGGTTTATGCAGTAAATGCAGCACTTCCTGTGGTGAGCAGGTGGTTCCCTGTGTATATAAGAGTTCAAAAACGTCCAGAGCGGTGGCCATGGCTCTCTGAGAAAACAGGCCAGGCTTATAAATGTTTCTATTATGTATTGAAAATCAAGATTTTATTAATTTTTGATGCGTTTTGTGTGTATTTTTGCGAGAAGAGGAATCAGCACTGCTGGTCTTTTTCAAATTTTTCTTAATCCTGTGTTAAATACAATAGAATTTGAGTTTTAAAGATGACGGGGCTTTCCTTGATGATAAAAAAAAAATATAAACTGGAAAACTAGGTAAGGGCTTTGGCAAAAATTATCTACGCATTACTAAAAATAAAGTTGGTTCTTTGTATGTCTTCTTTGTAAATTCAAGCTTTTTCTTAATTTTTTGAGGTGTTGAAATGTCTGGTTTAATCTTTCTAAATCCAAAACTTTCATAAAAACTAGAGAGATGTGTAAACGGGATACAATAAATTATTCTCTTTTGAGCATGTTGGAGTAAATATTCAACAATTTTTCTCGCAACGTTTTTACGCCTAAATTCAGGATTAACATACATCCCTCCAAGTTCACAAGAGTGTCTATCAACAACAGCAATTCTTCCAAGACCAACTTTGATATTATCTATGGATGCTATTGCAACAATTTCATTTTCTAAAGTAGACGGTAAAAAATCTATTGTCTTATATGTAGAATTGACCCAAACTAAATCTTTCACTTCTGCTTGCCTTATTTCAAAACCCATTTTATTTACGAACCCTCACAACTGTTCCGCCATTAGCTCTTAGCAATTCTTTTGGAGATATTTTTACAAGCGAATTTTCAGAACCGCCACCAGAATAAACAACTTCTTTCTCCATAACTCTAGGATCAATTAAAAATGTGGCAGTATACCCAAATGATGGAGTTCCTCCGCAGGGAAATCCTGTTTTTTGCAAAATCTCTTCTGGTGTTGCAGTTCTTGGTCTTTCAATATTAATAGCTTTTTCCACTCGCGAAGTGCTTGCTCTATCTTCTCCTTTGACAATCGCAACAATGAGATTCCCATCTGAATCAATCATGCAAATATTTTTTACAAAATCATCTGTACTTGCACTTGCAGCTTTAGCAGCCTCTTCTACTGAATGGCAAGATTGCTTAAAGCTAAGATGCTCTCCAGCAATATTTTTCTCTTGCATATACTTTTTTAGTTTTTCCGTATAATTATCCATATTCTCACCCAATCTTCTTATCAATTTAAAGTTTTTCTAAAAAAATTAAAAAAAAGAAAAAATTAGAGCTGTCTTCCAATGTCAGAATCGAATCTGAGCTTCGTTCCCCAGTATTCTCTTTGATCTAGAAGAGATGGAACTGGTCGCCTTGATTCCACGTATAACTGTGCTGTCATTGCCCCATAGGCTCGAGACAGTCCTGGAACTTCTTCAAAGACCTGCTCGAATACTTCTCGCTCTGAAGTTTCAAGTGGATTTACATACTCTAAACTTAAGAGTTGACCTTTATGTTTTTCAGCTGCTCCTGCAAAATCAGGAAACAACTGTTTAGCAACTTTCAATGCTTCATCATAGGTTGCTCTTCGTTCCTGTCCTTGTAAGTTATGTGCTCTATTTAATCTTTCTACTAATTGTGCGACATTCATTTTATTTTCCTCCGCATTTTAGAGTCTACAGACTATTTTATAGTTCATGTATTTTGTTTCATACCAATAATCTCATTTCAAGAATTCCTCATCAACTTTTTCACGTGAATCTTATAAACGTATCACCGTCCAAGACGCAAATGAACCAAGAAGATGGTTGTTAGAATTTTGACAATGAGGGCTGTTTACACAGCAATGGTAATATCTATAATAGAAGTAAAACTATCAAAATCATCTACAAAACTGTTATGATAGTTTCTGTGGTCCATACAATACAGATATTGCACCATATATTTAAAGGTTTCTAAAAATTTTACTAAAAACTAGAACTGAATGCCAAAGCCCCTCACGCTATGTATTGGAAAAGCTCCTCTATCTTGCCAACAAAATGAGCAATAATGAATTCAGAAAAGAAGAGAATATCAAGAAAGGAGGTACAGCATCGGCAGCGAAAAACGTCAACCCGCCAGAAACCTTTATAAAAGACCCCCTTATTTTCAAATGACAAGTCCGAGTTCACGCGCATCAGGACTGCCAATGTGCGTCGGTATTCTCGGAATTTCAACAACTGTACATCAATAATCAAACGATACCATGGCCGAACCACTTAAACCTGATGCTAACTTTAAGCACATTGTGCGCATTGCCAATGTTGATATTCCCGGCACTAAGCAGATTCGCTGGGCGTTAACGAACATCAAAGGCCTTGGCATTAATTTTGCGGATAGCATCTGTGCTGTAGCGAAAGTCTCGGGGACAACAAAAGCCGGGCATCTGAGTGATGAGCAGCAAGCGACAATTGATTCATTGGTAACCGATCCCGCGAAAGCAGGAATTCCTGTCTGGATGTTTAATCATCGCAAAGATCCTGAAACGGGCCAGATGGTTCACCTGATAACAGGAAATTTAACATTCACGCAGGATAATGATATCAAGCGCCTGAAGAAAATTAAAAGTTATCGGGGCATTCGGCATATGCAAGGCTTGCCGGTACGCGGCCAAAGAACCAGGTCTAATTTCAGGAAGAGTAAAGGGAAAGTTGTCGGCGTGGTCAAGAAGAAAGCTACCCCCGGAGCCGCCGCTGCCAAGGATGAGAAGAAAAGCGGAAAAGAAAAAAAGTAAAGGGAAAAACAAAGAAGTTTTAATCGTGAGGAATTAATATAAAAAAACTTTAACCATGGGAGATATCAAGAGACTCAAGAAGAATTATAGCACGTCGGCCCATCCGTGGATTCGCGCAGAGATTGAAGAAGCGACCGAGTTAAGGAAGGAGTATGGCCTTAGTACGAGAAAAGAAATCTTGATTGCCAACTCATTTTTGAAGAAATATAAAGATATTGCGAAACGTCTTATCGCTGACACCACGACTCAAGGTCAGCGGGAACGAGAACAGATGATGGGTAAATTGCATAAATTAGGCTTGCTGCCGGTAGGTTCGCGATTAGATGATGTCCTGAGCCTTAGAACAAAAAACTTGTTAGATCGCCGCATTCAGACGATTGTCTTTCGTAAGGGTTTGGCCAGAAGCCCTAAGCAAGCCAGGCAATTCATCACTCATCGCCATATTACCCTTGGCCACAAAGAAATTAATTCTCCTAGTTACCTTGTCACCGTTGAAGAAGAGGGCGCTTTAATGTTTAAAAATAATTCATCGTTAGCTCCGGCAGAACATCCGGAACGAGTGATCTTACCGCCAAAAAAAGTCAAAATAAGGCCACAAAGAGATGAGTATGACCGTAAAGGGAGAGGTAGAAAAGGGGGAAGAGGCAGCGGAAAAGGACGAGGACAATCAGTAAGTCGGCCACCGAGACGACCTGGAGCACAATAATCATGACGACAGAACCACGACCATTCATCCAGCCAAAACTGCGCTGGGGTATCGCCCACATTCGTTCAACGTATAATAATACAATCATTACTGTAACTGATATCACGGGAACCGAAACTCTGGCGCGTTCTTCTGGCGGCCAGATTGTGAAAGTTGATCGGCTGGAAAGTTCTCCCACTGCGGCCATGGGAGCGGCCAAGAAAGTAGCTGAAATCATCAAAGAAAAAGGTATTGGCGGGTTACATATCAAAGTCAAAGCGAAAGGTGGGCATAACGGCCCCATGAACCCTGGACCGGGAGCGCAAGCAGCAATTCGAACCTTTCCCCGGATGGGCATTCGCATTGGCAAAATTGATGAGGTAACCCCTGAACCGCATAATGGTTGTCGGATGAAAGGGGGAAGACGGGGAAGACGAGTCTAAGAAAATTTAATATGAAGGTGCAGGTTTAACCATGGTCAAACTGGAAAAAATCAAAGAAGAGCGAAAAAAGAATAAGTGGACGATTCTCATCAAAGATAGTGATGAAATTTTTGCAAACACTATTCGCCGTTTAATTCTGGAAGAAGTGCCCACTTTAGCGGTTGAAGATCTGGAAATCAAAGATAATAGTTCTGCATTATATGATGAAATGCTGGGCTTGCGCTTAGGGTTGACGCCGATTAAAACCGATTTGAAAAGTTATGAACTGAAAGAGAACTGTAAATGTAAAGGGGAAGGCTGTGCCCGCTGTGAATTAAAAATAACGCTGAAAGTGGGCAAGAAAGGGTATGTTTATGCGGAAGAGGCTGAAAGCGCTGATCCTAAATGCACGTTTGTGTATCCTAAAATGCCGTTGGCTAAATTATTAAGCAAACAGAAAATTGATCTCATCATGACTGCGGTGGTAGGCCAAGGAAAGAATCATGTCAAATGGTCTCCCGGCTGGGCATATTATCGTAAAGAGCCGGTACTCACCATCGGAAAAATCAATGATCCGGAAGCTGTCGCTCAAAAATGTACAGATGGAGTGTTGGTGCTGGACGGAAAAAAACTTAAAGTGGACCAGGATAAAGTCTATGACAGCAACTTGTTAGACTATTACAGCGAATTAGATAAAAGTATCAGCGTGGAATATACTGACAACATTATTTTCATCGTAGAAAGTTGGGGACAACTTAGTTGTAAGGAAATACTTGCCACCAGTGCTGATATTTTAATTAAGAAAATCGAGCAGCTTGAGAAGCAATTATGATGAAAGGCTGAAGAAGCAGTTATAATAGAATGAATGAGGAGAAAAAATATCATGGTCAAACGCACGGGTCCACAGAATTATCAAATGCAGATACTGCTGAACAATATTGAGGTAAAAGCCAGAGAGAGCCGCCTCTGGAAACGAGTTGCGGAAGATATCGCCAAGCCCACTCGTCAACGGCGGGAAGTCAATATTTATAAAATCAATGCCGTAGCCAGAGAAGGGGAAACGATCCTCGTTCCGGGAAAAGTGTTGAGCTTAGGTGAATTGAGTAAAAAAGTAGATGTCGCGGCGATGAATTTTTCCTCAGAAGCTCGGCGAAAGATTTTAGAAGCAAAGGGCAAAGCGTTAACGATTGCGGAATTATTACAGCAAAATCCGGAAGGTAAAAACGTGAGGATCATGGGATGAAAGTGTATAATGGAGAAGGAATTGTACTCGGGAGATTGGCTTCGTATGCCGCTAAAGATGCGCTGTTGGGAGAAGACGTTAACGTGGTCAACTGTGAGAAAGTGATCATCAGTGGTAAACCTTCCAATACTCAGGCCTGGCAGCAGCAACGAAGAAATAGAATCGGGTATCCGCCCAAAAGCCAGACACATTCCCGCTCACCAGAATTAATGGTGCGACGAAGTATCCGAGGGATGTTGCCGTGGCGAATGGCGCGTGGGCGGGAAGCATATACCAGGGTCAAATGTTATCGCGGCTTGCCCACAGAATTGGCTCACCTCCCCCTTGTTACATTGTCGAAAGAATCGTCAGCGAAATTACCTTCACTTAATTACATTACCGTTGGTGATCTTGGGAAGCAATTGGGGGGTAAACGATGAAGATAATTCATGCCCAAGGGAAAAGAAAAGCCGCGATTGCTCGGGCTACGTTAAGTCCAGGAAAAGGAAAAATAAGTATTAATGGCCTGCTGATGAATAATTATCCCAACGAATTGTTGCGGCTGAGAATGTTGGAGCCAATGGTGTTAGCCGGCGAGATGGCCAAAACGGTAGATATCAATATTAAAGTTGCTGGCGGCGGAAGTAACGGGCAAGCTGATGCCGCTCGATTAGCCATTGCCCGGGCGTTAGTGCAACATGATGCGACATTAAAAAGTGTCTTTACCAATTACGACCGATTACTGCTCGTGGCGGATGTACGCCGTAAAGAAGAACGTAAGCCGAACGATTCCAAAGCTCGCGCGGCACGGCAAAAGAGTTACCGATAAAATAAGGCCCGTTTAGCACCATAAATCTAGGAGGAACCAGACAAAATGATCATTCCCATCCGCTGTTTTAGTTGTGGCAAGCCGTTAGGGCACTTGTATGAAGAATATGTGGAACGTCTTGAGAAAGGTGAACCAGCCAGCAAAGTCCTTGATGTGTTAGGTGTCGAACGGTACTGTTGTCGCGGTGTCTTTCTAGGCCATGTGGAACTGATTGACCTGGCGGGAGAGTTTAAGAAGAGTTAGGACAAAAGTACGGTGAACGTGCTTACCTCCCAACGCAGTATAAGCGCCATTATAATTTTCTGTTAGGAGGATTCACCACAACAATCTTTAAAAAAAGGCCTCTTCTCAAGAGAGCATGAGCGATGAAATCGGGGGAAGTCAGGGAAACAAGTCCAGCATCCTTGACTTTGAGCCAGAGCAGTTAACTCCCGGCA
>JAHFRS010000122.1 GCA_023266155.1 archaeon | reverse complement strand
GGAATAGTACTTTAGTTTTATCAACTTTAGTAGAAGGGCGGCATACGATTACGGTGTATGGTGATGACATCCTGAGCAATCGAAATAGTTCCGTCAGCAACCTTAGTTTTACGATTGACCGATCTGCTCCCAGCATCAGCACATATTATACTAATAACACCATCAACAACGCTACTAACGGTGGTATTAACTTAACGGGTGGCGTGATTGAAATCAATGCTTCCATTAATGATACTACAACCAGTGTTACAACCGTTCTGTTTGGTATTACCAATGTGGCAAACAATACACAGTTTAATGTCAGTGTCAACAGAAATTCCAGTGTGTTTAACGTCCAGCTGGTTCTTTCCAGCATGACTGATGCGCTGTATCGTATTCAAGTGTATGCCGATGATATTCTGAGCAACAGAAATAGTAGTGTGATTAATACCAGTTTTACGATTGATCGCAGTGCGCCAAGCGTGCAGACCTTTCTGACCAATACCACTAGTAATAACTACAGCAATTTCACAAATGGCGTGATACAAATCAACGTCACGTTAAACGATTCGACGACCAGCGTAACAACAGTTGTCTTTGGCATCACCAGCCTGCAGAATAATACTCAGTTTAACATCACGACGGTTAAATCAGGGAGTTACTGGAATAGTACTTTAGTTTTATCAACTTTAGTAGAAGGGCGGCATACGATTACGGTGTATGGTGATGACATCCTGAGCAATCGAAATAGTTCCGTCAGCAACCTTAGTTTTACGATTGACCGCAGTGCGCCAAATGTGGGTACATTCTTTATCAACGCCCTTAGTAATAACAACAGTAACTTCACTGGTGGAGTTATGGATATGTTTCAAATCAATGTCACTTTAAATGACAGCATTACTTCGGTAGAAACGGTACTGTTTGGTATTTTCAATCCTTCTAATAACTCTGAGTTTAATGTTACGACGACAAAAAGTGGGTCTCAATGGTTTACGGACTTTAACCTTCACACTCTGAGCAATGCTGTTTATACTGTACGAGTTTATGGAAGTGATGTTCTTGGCAATCTCAACAGCAGCATTTCAAATATTACGTTCAGAGTTGATTCTACACCACCTAACGTTTCAATTCTCGTGATGAACAATACTAATGGAGCTACCGTTGAAAATGGGGCAATTCAATTTAATGCCACCATCAATGATTCGATCACTACCGTGCAATCCGTTCTCTTTGGCTTCACCAGCAGTGCTAATTCTTCTCAATTTAATCTCACCGGAGTACGAAACGAAAGCATCTATCAAACGACATTACAACTGGCAACGATGGGGGAAGCGACGTATACCGTCACGGTGTATGCGAATGATACTCTCGGAAACGTTAATAATAGTGTTGCCAATCTAAGTTTTACGATCAGTAGAACTGCGTCTTCCTCATCAGGAAACGGAAATCCTGGTGGCTTCTCTTCATCAACAGAAATTCAACCATCAGAAATTCAACCACTTGTGCCACAACCGGTTCAACCAACTCAGCAGGAAGGACTTGTTGGTGAGGGAACAACTTCAGCAGCAGGGGCAATCGCAGGAGGAGAGGCGGCTTGTCCTGCTGGTCAAGAGTTAAGAGGTAATCAGTGTGTTCTTTTGCTTCCGATGATTGTTCCTGAACAGCAATATCCCATCAGCGTCATAGAACAATATTTCCCTGAGAATAACATCTATCCCGCGACGTTCTCTAAAACTTATTCAACACAACCACAAATTAATTTCACTCAAGACCAGCCACAAGAGGAATTAAATTGTGCAACTCCTACACGGGAAGCCGTTCAGACCGTTTCGGGAAGGGTTCAACAAAGAGCTCTTGATGCTCTTCAACAAAATGCCACAACCTTATTTTATGATACGAGCGGATCTACCCTTGATTTCTTTTTTGTCTTATTTGAACCTCCAGGAATATGGTGTGTTGATATCGACATTCGCTGCCCTTTGAATGAAGTTCAGCAGCAGTTCTGGCAGTTCCAAAATATTTTCAGTCCTACTTCCAGTTATTTCACCGATGAATATTGTATTCCTACCAATGGCCAACCACTCTTTGTCTCTCAGGAATTGAGAATGTGTGATGCTTTGCAAAGCCAAATTCAGGACTGTCAAATAGAGATGAATCCCGTTTAGCGCGGTAGGTAAACTTACTTCTGAGTCAAACTTAGCAGGACTTAGCAGGAGGGAGAAAGGTTTATAATCTCTAAAAAGGTGCTCTCTAGTAAAAAGAGCGTGATCCTATGTTAGTCTACGGTATTGATATTCCCTTGGTTGAAGTCATTCTAGCTTTTGCCATCATCATTTTCATCATTCTGGCAGAGGCGATTGTCATCATTGCCCTGATGGTCAAACAGCTCAATAAAACCAGGAATTTAGGGGATCTGTTATTGAAACTGTCTGAAACCCTGTTAGAAATCAAACATAAAGAAATTGAAGAATTGGATAAATTGAGAAGACGATAAGAGATTGTTTCTATACACAAAGTCTTTTCAGTAGCTCATCTGCCCTTCCCGGTTCAGCCTCTTGTAGTACCTTCAGGTACTGTTGAGCTAAGGTAATGCTGGCAGGACAATCAGAACGACAGGGAAAATGAGATAATAAAACAGCATCTTGATGTCGCTGGCTGAGGTTGGTGTAGTGGTTAGTCGGCGGCAATTCTAAGTCGGTATTTTGTGGTGTAAAAGTCTGGAGGAAATAAGCGACACAACAGTTCGGATACCCCAGTAATAAACCTAATTGCTGATGATTTTCCGTCAATTCATAATAACTTGCCAGCAACGCTTTTTCTTCGTTTTTGGAAAAGTAGACAAAGAACATTCCTTTTCGTGAATCCTCTAACGGAATTCGCAGTCCTTTATTGGAATAGTCAGAATCATCAGCCAGAAGGACTTTAAATTTTGATTTGACGAAAAAAAGATGCTGTTCCTGACAGAATTGTTCCACTAACAGTAATTCCTCGTCATAAAAACCCTGCCGCACTACATCTTTAACATCATGTAATAACAAAAGGATTTCTTGGGCTTTAGTCTGGGAGCCGAACAGGATGACAAGGACATTGAAGTTCATGGTAAGTGGCTTTACATTAATAATTGTTCTTTTTAAGGTCGAGATCCTTGCGAACTTTATCGTAATATTTATGATCGCCTAAATGAAATTCCAGGTAAATGGAGTTTTTTACCTTCACGAGAAGAATTCGATATTCAGTGTTGTTAAGATTAAATTGATATCGAAACGTCAGCAGCTCACTCACCACCCATTCTTTATATTGTTTATCAGATTTAATGGCAATGGGCTGAATTTTTTTCTCTAGAATATCTCGTATCCACTGATAGATTCTTTCCGCTTTAATATCAGTTAAGAGACGAACAATCTGGTCAAAATTTCTCCCCAAAAAGTTCATTGTATATTGTTGGGAAAGTGTTGTCTTAATTTTTGCTTTAAACTCCTCGTGATTAACCATGAACAGTCCTCTGGGTAATCTGGTGTGTGAGATGGTATAAAAATCTTTGGGCAGCATAGTCACGAAGGCCCTTATAATAACCGGCTTGAGTATAGAAGAAACGTTTTGCATAGGATAATTTAATTTTCCTGCTTACCAGACTAGGAATTTCCTGTTCGACATAGGCCAGGACCTCTTGATAGCCAGCAAACTGACTGATCTTACGGGCAAGCTGAAACGTGTCCAGCACTTCACCTGTTTTGAAATATTCTGTATATAAAATCAAGAAACGTACATTCTTGTGAAATTGATCTTTTTCATTCAGCAGCGTGGGAATGGCTTCGTTCACGACCTGCCAATAATCAGAGAGGGTGACTTTTAACGGCCGCTGAGGAAGGATATTCTTCGCCAGACAACTTTTAGAGACAGAATGATAAAATAAAGAAGTAAGATCATTAAAATCCAGAATGGTGATTCTTACTTTAGAATTATCTAAAGCCAGTTTTTTGCTGGTCCTGGAAACGACGAAGAGATCAATATCTTTATATTTTTCTTTGTATAAGAAAGAGCCGGTCATGAAGCAGTATTTCGTCGGAAGCTGG
>JAHFRS010000031.1 GCA_023266155.1 archaeon | reverse complement strand
ATTGCACTTCAACGTTGGAACAACGATAACTTTCTCTCCCGGATAAATGCGTTCTTCACTTTCTCTCCAGGCCGAATCCCCTTGGCCGGCAGGAGCAAATTGGTTGGGTGAAAGGGATATATTGTTTCCATGGACAGTATCTACTTCATACAATTGAGGAAAAAAAGCTCTGTCTTCGTTACAGGCGGCAAATCGCCGGGAGATGACTACTTTAGAATCTCCTTTTATAACGGTGTAGGTAAATCCTTCTCGGCCGCTGACAGGATTCTTTTCCAAAATAAATTGTCGCTGGCACAGAGCAATTCTGGCTTTTAATCGTGGATCAGCATCTATTTTTTTCTGGTACTTTTGCCGCAATCCCTCCCACCTGGAAACGTATTCCTGACGCTCTCGCTCATCTCGTCCTTGCAACTCTTCTTCCAGCGTCTCTCGCAGAATCTGTTCAATCTCAGCAGAACCTAAATCCGTCTCTTCCAATACATCTTGTAAGGAAAAGTCAGGCCAGCCGTCGAACATTCCGCCGGAACCCCAGATTTTTGAGGCATAGGCGATTTCAATTCCTTTACCGCCCGGAACGACAGCATCGTCATGATAAACGTCAAATTTAATATAGCCTGGGCAATGAAGAAAGATCCGGTGGTACTCATCCGTCAATGCACCGGCTTGGTTAGGGCCATATCCCGCTGCCTGTCGCCGGGAATCGGTTACTTTCAATTCAATATTGCCGTAGCGTAAGCTTTGTCCGTTTCTGACATTGGCAAATTCCCAATCGAGCTGGTCTTCTTTTAATGATTCTAGATCTCTTGGCCAGATTCTTCTGTCAACAAGAGGGACATGATCATCCAGAGTAGTACCTTCTTTCTCACACCACAGATGTTTTGCCGTTAATTTATCGTACTGCGTATTCGGGCCCAACAGCTGATATCCGCCAAAAAGCGCAGCACCGCCTAACAGAATAGATTGCAGAGTTTGTTTGAAAGTCATGGTAGAGGTAAAATAGCCCTGTTCTATTTAAACCTTGTGTTTATTATTACTTGTAAGTTACATCCTGTATGCACTTTAAATGTGTAGATTGATAACATTTAAATATTGATGAGAAAAATAACACCAAATGTCTTTACTGGAAACTATCAAGCAAATACCTGACGCTCAGGAACGTTTCTCCTTGCTGTGGAAAGCATTGGAAAATGGCAAGATTCAAGATGAAGGCATAGCCACAGAAATTTGCCTTATTCAAATCAGAGAATCAAGATTAAATAAAGAAGAAGGCTGGAGATTAGCCAAAAGACTCAACTTGGAAAGATTAGTTCGACAGTGTGAAGAAGAATTGGTAAGCCACTATGTGGCCAGTGGCCAATCATACAAAGCCTTAGAATTTGCGCTGCGAGAAGACAGAAAAGATTTAGCGTTGAAAGCAGCAGTCGAAGGTAAAAATTATGAACAAGCTACGGTACTGGCCTATAAGTTAAAAGATCCACGCAAGAAAGAATTCTTTTCTCTCGTCATTGAAAAAAATGAAGAACACTACCAAAAATATCGTCACAGTCCCGCAAATTATTCATCGCCAATACAAAATATTTTTTCCTTGGCAGAATTGTGTAGTGACACCGACGAAAAAAAAATAGGCAGAGATTCTGTTCTGAAAGGTATTAAACTGGCTCTCCGCGAAAAGCAGTATAAGACTATACTGAAGGAGCTGCAATACGGAAAATGGCGACACGGAGAAACAGAATTATTCACAAAGAAAGAATTAGAGAAAATGCAGGCGCAAATTTATCTTACTGCTGCAAATCATCTGGCAAAGCCAAGCCAGACCCGCCTTGAAAATAGAGATACGGCTGCCGCTTACTATATTTCAGCGGCTCGTTTATTTAAAGAAGTGGGTGAGAATAAACGATCAGCCGCGGCTTACAAGCTGGCAATTCCAATGCTACATCATCTTGAAAAAGGCATCGAAATCGCGGAGAAGGAATATGGCGATTCCGTTCTGGCGTTTGATGTTGCTCAATGTAAAGCTCTTAACGGATCAGACTGGGGCAGATTTTACCGCCTTAGAGAAGCAGCTGAACGAGCTCGTACTTTAGGAAAAGAGAAAAAAGCTAATGACTTATATGCCCAAGCGATTAAGACTGGATTAAAAGATGATCCTGGCTTTGGCGACATGGATGGTGGAACTAATCCTGATGATATTTTAAAATGGTCTGATTCATTTAAAGGGCCAACCGCCACTATGGATCTTTTTCTGAAGATGGCTGAGAATAATTCTTACTATTCTATAAAGGCCATCGAATATGCAGTTAAAAATGATCTCGTAAATAAAATAAAAAAAATGGCGGCGGCGAAGTTTAAAGAGTTCAATAGAGAAGGTGATCTACACGCAGGTTTGAAATTGGCCAAGGTGATTGGCGATGCTGAAAAACAAAAATTTTATCATGATTTATTAAAGTGATAGCTCTGATGGTGATGCGGTAATGAAAGAACTCGCCCCCCTTTTTGGCTCCCGCACTAAAGCACAGGAAATTCTCTTATTGCTGCACGACGCCAAAGAAGTGCTGCGGCAACAGAGCGTTTATTCTTCCGAAATTCCCCTCAGGTGGACCATTGACAAACACCCGAAGCGTTTCTTCTGGATGTTTTTTCTTTCTCATCTTTACTTTCTTTTTTTTCCCATTAAGTTTTACCCTTAAGTTTTACTATAGATATCACAAACACAAAGATGCTAAAGATATTTATGAAGAAAGTGTGAACTGATTATCAAATTGAACAGGACGAAAATGTCCGGGAAATCTTTATAAATAACCCCTTGTTCTGCCAAATCATGGTTAAACTGCGTAAGAATTCCGCGTATCAGAACTTGGAACGGCCTTATACCCGCTTCAGTAAATTTAATAAGAAAAACTTTATTCGTGGCGGTATTCCGGCGTTAAAGATCAGCCGGTTTGAAATGGGAGATCCGCGTAAGAAATTTGAGATGCTCTTACGGCTGAACTCACTTCGGAACACAAACATTCGCCATAATTCATTAGAATCAGCCCGGATGACGTCCAATCGTGTCTTAGAAAAAGGTGTTGGCAATAATTTTCATCTGAAATTAAAAGTGTATCCATTTCATGTCTTACGAGAAAACGCTATGGCGGCAGGAGCAGGTGCTGATAGGATGAGCCAGGGCATGTCACAATCCTATGGTAAACCAGTAGGAGTTGCCGCGCGAGTGGTGGAAGGACAGACTTTATTGGAATTAAAGATTGATACAGAAAATGTCGCTGTCGGCCGGGAAGCGTTGCATCGGGCCGCCAAGAAGTTACCTTGCGGCTGTAAAGTTGTGACGATGGCAGCTTGAAGTATTACATAACAGAGTAAAGATTATATACTTCTTTTCATTTTACTGCTTAAAATAGAGGTATATACCATGGCCAGCACTATATTCTACGAATTGAAAAATGGAACAGTGTTGTTATATGATGAAGATGGTGGTTTTGGTGGAATACAGCCTCACCTGCGGTATTTGAAACAAGCAGACTACATTTCAACAGCTACTTCTGAAAATCTGGAAGTGATACTGCAGAGAGTCATTGCGGAACAGCTGCCGATGATACCACGCCGCATAAAACATCGAGATCAGCCCAGATTTGATTTTATCGCTCGACCTCTTCACCGCGATAACGCGGGTGAAAAATTGCCCGTCATTTCTGGCCAGTATATCAATCCCAACTACACTACTAATGCTACTATGAGAACAGGATAACATGAAAATAACCATTGACACGCAGGCAGACACGTATGAGGATATTAGGAAGGTCTTGCATATTCTGAGCAGTATCCTGGAGAAAAAAGGTGAAGCAGGAACAAATTTTTCTGAATCAGGGACTTCCACTGACACTAGTAATCTTATGAGCATGTTTGGCGACAATCCATCCAGCGCTCCGAATACGCCGCCTGATTTTAGCAGTTTTCTGAATTTATCAGCAGGAAAAGTGCCAGAAAAGAAAATTGAACGTCCGCAGATTCAGGTGTATTGAATGTCCATAGATTTCTACACCACCACTATCAACACTACTCCTACTACAATCAACACCGCAAAAAAGCTGACAATGATCCGACTGAACTTTTTCCCGCCCAGCCACCAGGCCAGAGCGCCTTTTGCAGCAATATTCGTTAACGCCGCGATCAAAATTCCATTGTGTGCTATTTTTGCGGCGACACCATTCTTTGCCAACTGAGATAAAGACACGGTAATGGCGTCCACATCAACCAAGCCAGAAAGGAAACTCACGGCATACACGCCCTGAGTTGAAAGGTAGATGTCGGCGACTTTAACGAGGGCAATAATCACCGCAAAGGCGGCAGCAAATTTTAACGCGGGCTTGATGGTAAATGGTGAACCAAGCTTGATGGAACTCGCACTTCCCTTTTCCCGCTGCCAGAGAAAGTAGGAGAAAATAGCGGTAATGGCGGCGAGCGAAAGCAACGGGATTAACAGCCCGATAAACAAATTTTGATTGACGACGAACACTTCCAGCAGGATACGAATGAGCATTGTTCCATTGGCGAGTACTACTCCTATAATCAGGGTACGATAAAGGTATTCTTCCTTCTTGCTTCTGACGGCAAAACTGGTGGTCGTCGCCGTACTGCTGACAGTTCCGCCTAAGATGCCCGTAAGCGCAATACCGCGCTCCCCAAACCATTTCAACAGGATATAGCCTACGAAACTAATGCCGGTGATAAACACGACCATCAGCCAGACAATATAGGGATTAAATAATTCTAAAGAGCCATACCATTTATTGGGCAGGAAAGGCAGAATGATAAAGGCAATCACGCCAAATTTTAATGTCGCGCTCAATTCTTTTTCGTTGATTCTCTCGGCAAAATTGTGCAGCATGGAACGGGCATAGAGAATCAGCGTGATGACCATCGCCAGAATAGTGGCAAAGAAGAATTCTCCCTGATAGGATAGGACGCCAATGAAAAACGTCAATAAGGCGGCCATTTCAGACGTCGCGCCAACATATTTTTTATCCAGCACGGTAAAATAGGCTACCAGAATCAATATTCCCACCAAGACCAATGTCACTAACAGGATCCAAATGGAAATGAGGTCAGCGAGGTAGGTGGATAACGCTCCCAGTAAAGCAATTAATGGAAAAGTACGGATGCCGGCATAACGATGACCCCGTTCTTTATAGCGAGCATATTCCCGTTCCAAGCCAATTAACGCTCCTAACGCGAGGGCAATGGCAAACGATTTTAAAAACAGCAATTCGACCATCGATCACACCTGGGGATGGAAAGGTGAAGGAGTTTATTAAGGTTGCTTTTGTCTTAGAGGGGAAACGATTAATGAGTGTACTATTTCAAGCCTAATTTGCAACATTAGATGATTTACTTTTTTCTTTAAAATTCCGCCACCGACAGCAGACGGACAACTTTTCTCCTGGAAGTGAATCGTCAAAGTCGTACCTCCCACTTCTCAAAAAGGAAAGTCGAAAAGCTTGTCCTATGTGACATCCCGTAGGGAGCATCCCCTTTCACATCTGCGTCGGTGGCGGAATTACCATCGTATAGCGAGCGTGCAAAATTCTCGTGTTTTTCAGTGGAGAGATTGACGAGCTATATGCGCAAAGAGACAACGATCTCTTTGGCATGCCAGTGAAATCGTTATTTCACTGTGCATTCCAAAAGTGCTGTTCGATTATGAAGCACTTCTGTTATAAAAACAGCCACCATGGCGCTACGAAGACAAAAATTGGCAGGTTCCTTCCTTCATGCCTTCGAGAACCGTACCAATTTTTGGCGCAGAGGGCAAGCTTTTTGGCTATTGCAAATATGAACCAGCCAAAAAGTTGACCGGTAAAGCGCCCTTGGTGGTGGCTGTTTTTTTTTTGTTAACAATGTCTTGTCTTAAAAATCGCTTGAAACAGCACAGAAAACCAGGAAACGATTGATTAGTCCTTTGTTGTTGTAGCCTGCTGTTGCATCCGTTTCTGCTCCCGCAGCAGCCGTTGAATGGTTTTCTTTTTCATCCGGCGGATGACTTTAGCCCCGCTCTGATGATGGCCTCTCATGCCCATGCGGCGTTTCTGTTTGGTATGAATCTTTCGTGTCATGATTTAAGATGGTTATCAAAGGTGGCTTATAAGATTTTCGGTGGCTGAATCCTTGTGTCTGTAAAACGCAACAGTTGAGGGTGTCTAGCGAAAAAAGACTAACAACAACAGCATGAGGAGGGAAACCAAAATTGTCAGAAAAAGGTACTTCGGTTTTTTGAGAATAAAAGGAATCAAGTTTAGAATGAACTCATTTCCACTGGTCCACAAAATGGGAAAACTATCCCATTTGTGCGCCAATGCACACAATGAAAAAACTATTTCATTGGTGCGCAGATGAAGTAGTTTCTTCATCTTGCGAAGTTGTTGCTTCATTGTGCGTATGACCAGTGGTGCATTCGTAAGTCAAAATGCTCAGCTCTTAAGTGCGAGCGACCCGAGCCCGAAGGGCGAGTCATGCCACCCGTCGTTTGTCGCAACAAACCCACGAACGAAGTGACTTGGTGTGACGGGTGGTGGTCGCGAGCATTTTGACTGATGATTCCACTTCCAATAATCACATTAATTGTTTCTATTATCTTAAAAGTCCTCGATATCAATTCTCTTTTGATCTTGGCTTGACGACTGCATATCGCATCACCACAAAATATAAATAGATATCACCCATTTGGAACAAGAGTCAGGAATGAAGGACTGGTTGATAGATGTTTTATCGTTCAAGGATAAATACCATGGCTTGGGTTGACGAATTCAAAGAAAAATTGATGTACATCGTAGCTGGAACTCCCGATCAATATCTTACTCGCTTGCTTCAAAAAGAAGATGTCACTGAAGATGGGCTGGAGTCCTGGCTTTTTGTCGGCTATGAATTAGGAAGAGATCATCAAGAACGTAGAGTGACAGATGCGAGCAAGAAAATTCTGCAAACACGTATTCCTGACGTGGAACAACGATTGCCTTTTTATGAAGTGATGTTTGATATCATGGATAAAGGACGTTTTATTGCTCATGACGACCTAATGAGAAGGTATGAACTCAATGATAATCTCTTTCACAGTCTTCATGAACGATTGTGCAAAGACGCGAATATTGAAAATAATGTAGGAGCATTTTATGTTCGGCGATTTTCGAAAGATCTGGCAGCTATCCCGGGAGCGCAATACAATGTTTTTGACAATCTTTGCTCATCTGCGCCACGGCAGCAACGGGTTGCGATGATTGCTGACTATCTGCACCGGCCGATGAAAAAAGTTGTAGCTTCGGTACTGGAAAATCGAAGTTCAGCTGCCGTGTATTATGATTTTACGGTGTTGAAACGGCGTAAGCTAGGATAAGACCGGAGATGGATTGTATCTGGCTTTACAATCAAAAGTAGACAAAAAGGTCAAATAATCTTTCCCATCACCAGATACCTTTTCTTTTTCTCTGCCAGATGATTGACATACTGGACAAATCGTTGCACTTCTCTGCCTTTCTTGATAATAATCAGCGTATTAGCTCTGATAGGAAAACGAACAAAATTTCCATGGACATCTTTATAGGTCACCGCGCCACCTGCACGTTCATGCCAATACTCAGTGAAATCCATGATAAATTCAATGCCCTCGTCCTGCTTTAGGTCATCACTCAATACAGTGTAATCCTGCCAGCAGAAGCGATATGCTTTAGCATTGATTGAATGCACTGGTTGCGAAAGCAGAGAACTACAAAAACCTTTAAAGTCATCAGAATTGAGAAATTTCTGGAGGGAAGTTGGAATTTCCGCCAAACCGTAAGAATGAGATGTACGTTTTTTTTCTTCTTTAAAATATAACGCGGCAATCTGCTTTTGCCATTTCTCATAATCCTGCAAAATATCAAACAGGGTAACCTGAGGAAATCCAGGCGTATGCAGGCTGGCCTGCAGCTGCTGCTGTATTTTTGGTTCAAGATATGTTTTATTGATCATGAAACCACCCGCTGATGGCGATCCGCTGGATTGGCCTCAGTACTTCAGCCACTTCATGGAATGATTTTTCTGACACCAGAAAGAAAGCAAAAGTGTTAAAAGCGGGAGTAATCGTCGTGCTGATAATAGTTGGGGCAGGAAGGTCTTTTTCAGTTGTTTCCGTGGCAAATAAATTCAATCCACCCCCATCATTCTTAGCTAGGCTGGCGAGATAATAAAAAAAAGCAATTTTACGTCCTTCTAACTGGTCGTCGTGACAGAGCAGGAAATCAGTATCTTCATACAACGTGCCTGAGATGTCAATGGAATTCTTTTTAAGGGTACAGGAAGTTATCTGGCTCAGGTAGGCAACAAAATGAGGGGAGGAAAGGAACGAACGGAATTCCTGCAGGACTTTATTTTTTAGCAGCTTAAAATCGTTGGTCTGCTTAAACTTAAACAAGTCTGCTTCCTGCCGACCAAATGATTCATGAAGGAGAGCTTTCAGTATCGCCTGGGCTTTTTCACTATGGAAAAAATCTTTCAGTTCCAGGTACGGGAAGGGCTTCTGCCGTGGAAAAGTCTGGACCAGGTTCTGGATAGTGCTTTTCTGAAGGTAACGAGAAGAAATCCATGGTTCCAGCCCGGTGTGTTTATTGGCCATATTCTTCTCCTACAGTAAATCGGCTAGTTTTTGAATGTTTTTGTTGGCCACGTGAGTATAAATCTGGGTAGTCTGGAGATTTTTATGTCCCAGCAGAGTCTGAATGGAACGAATATCTGCTCCTGCTTCCAGCAGATGAGTGGCAAAGGAATGGCGCAGGGTATGGGGTGTAACTCGTTTGGTGATGCCTGCTTTTTTGGCGGCCTGACGGACAATCATCTGAATTGAACGCTGGTTGTATTTTTTCATGAGATTAGATTGGAAGACCAACCCAGTTTTCTGTAGATTAAATGTTTGTATTATATTTTTTACTTTTTCATGTAAGAATATAACTCTCTCTTTACTTCCTTTCGTAACTTTCAGATGGATTGTTCCTCGTTCAAAATCAAGGTTTTCCCATGTAAGATTCAGCACCTCGTGCAACCGCATCCCGGAATAATACAGCAGCATTAATACTAGACGATGCTTGAGATTATAGGTAACGGCAAAGAGCTTGTTGACTTCCTCCCGATTTAATACGGAAGGGAGTTTATGGGAACTTTTGGCTAAAGGGATACTTTCATCAAATGGTTGGTGTAGAACTTGTTCAGAGAAGAACTTAAGGGCGAAGTAGACTGAGCGGATGCTGGAGTTACTTTTGTCTGTGTACTGCAGTAAGAAATCGCGAGGACTTTTCTCTGAAACAAGAAAATTCTGAATGATTTGAATATAGGCTTTGATTGTTTGTGGAGAATATTTTCGAAGCTTGAGCTCTTCAGTTAATGTAGTGAGATATATCTGGGTATCTTCCATGTGTTTCTAAAGCAGGAAATAACTTAAAGTTTATAAGAGTTTCGTTTTACATCTATTAAACGCAATTTTACGAATAAAACATGCGTTTAATAGGTGTTCTACGCAATTTTGAATTTTTCCATGATGATAAAATAATTTAGTTCATAGCAACAACAATAATGGCAGGCAAACACGGGTTTTCTTGGTGAAAACCCTATTCGCAAAGGAAATTTCCCACACTTCGCATGGGAAATTTCCTCTGCACTCAATTTGCCGCCATTGTTGTTGCTGAATGTTTTACGT
>JAHFRS010000121.1 GCA_023266155.1 archaeon | reverse complement strand
CCTCGACAACAAATATGGTTGTTGTTAAAGCCATTCCTCTTTCTGAACAGAGTGCTAGCCTGATCTTCCGAGAAACCTATGAATCAATACGCCAACTGGGAGATGCTCGCTGGTGGTTACAGGGATATGAACCAAGGAATCACGAAGTGAGTATGGAAATTCTGAGAGAGATGGATATTAAAGAAAAGGTAAGACTAAACCATCTTAACCGTTTTAAAACAATTCGAAACGATACCAATTACCGGGGATTTAAAGTCACGATCGCACAAGCAAAAGAGATCTTGGAATTTTGGAATACCTGTTCTCAAGAAATAATCTCAATATTATTGAAAGAACTATCGTAAAGATATTTATCTTTCAGTTCCAGACAAAAAAAACATATTTTGTTAGAATTAGAGAATTAATTTCCCGTTCTCAACTCTTCCCTCAACTTCTTCTCCACCACTTTGGACATTGTTAAGCCATTTGATACACACAAAGGCGGATCTTTTTTAATCTCGACCAAACACTTTTTAAAGTCATTTCATTTCCTTCCAATCATGCCTTCCTACAAACAAGCTATCCTCGTACGTCAGGATTTACAGCTGCCGAAAGGCAAGCTGGCCGGCCAATGCAGCCACGCTTCCGTCGAAACAGTTCTTAAATCAGATAAAAAAATAGTGGAGGCCTGGCGCAATCAAGGCATGCCCAAGATCGTACTGAAAGTCAAAGATGAAAAAGAACTGTTACAATATCTCTCACAGGCTCAGGATGCTAACCTTATTGTCTCATTAATCACCGACGCTGGCAGAACAGTTATTGCCCCCGGAACAAAAACCTGTGTGGGAATTGGCCCTGATGATGAGAAGAAAATCGATAAAGTCACGGGAACTTTGAAATTGCTGTAGAAAAGGTTATATAGTTAAATTATATTTGTATAATAATATGGAAGTCATCGAAACACAAGTACGGGAATGGGGGGTTCATTAGGAATAGTGATACCCAAAGAAGCAGTGGTAGAAGAAGAATTGACGGCGGGTGATACTGTAGAACTTTTCCTTGTAAAAAAAACAAATGTTTTCAAAGAGGTATTTGGAAAACTAAAGCTAAAACGTTCCACCGATGAGATCTTAAAAGAAATTGACGAGGAAGGCTGGGCATGAGCGGTATAACCTTTTTTTTGACACCTATGCCTTCTTTGAAATTATCCGGGAAAATCCTAAGTATGCTCGCTATCAAGAAGCGACACCTTGAGCCGGAACGACAATAACCTTTATAAATAGCCCCTCATGCAAAACCCCCAGATGAAAATACCTAAAATCGTCAAGCGATACTGTAAGCATTGCCGTAAGCATACTGAGCAGAAAGTGGCACAGAACAAGAAACATGCTCCTAGTTCATTAAGCCGCGGCTCGAAATACCGAGCGCGAAAACGTGGCCGTGCCAGAGGGGTAGGAAACTTGGGCCGCTATTCCAAGCCCGCCGTGACCAAATTCAAGCGTACCGGCGCGAAGAATACCAAAAAAACCGATTTACGCTTTACCTGCACGACCTGTAATAAATCCATGACCCAGCCGTTTGGCTTTCGGGCAAAAAAAGTGGAGTTCATCTAAACTTATGGCTACACCAAAAAGTAAATTCATTAAAGTGCGCTGTTCTAAGTGTAAGAATGAGCAAATTATCTTTGGAAATTCCAGCAGTATTGTGTCCTGTCTGGTCTGTGCTAAAGAAGTTGCGTATCCCACTGGAGGCAAATCCCGCATTTCTGCCCGAGTCTTAGAAGTGCTGGAATGAAGAGAATACTTTTTAAATAACCTCTTTCACCACTCTTTAAAATGTTCTACCACCGTTCAGGAATCCCGGAAGAAGATGAAATTGTTCTGTGTCGAGTTACCGAAATTTTTCCCAATTCCGTCTTCGTAGAATTAGTAGAATATCACAAGCAGGGCATGGTGCACATTTCTGAAATCGCTCCGGGAAGAATCAGAAATTTAAGGGAATATGTCATTGTCAATCGGGAAATTGTCTGTAAAGTCTTACGCCTTGATCGGGAACGTGGCCATATTGACCTTTCGCTGAGACGAGTCAATTCTACCGAACGAGTGCAAAAACTGGAAGATATCAAACAGGAACTGAAAGCGGAAACCCTCTTAGCAAATCTGGCGAAGAAATTGAAACGGCCGATGGAAGAGATGTACCGGACTGTTACCGCTACGGTGCTGAAACAGTATCCTTATCTCCATACCTGCTTTCAGGAAATTGTCTCGGGGAAAGCCCATCTTGAAAAACTGGGCCTGGAGAAGACATTGGCTGAGGAGATCACCTCTGCCGTCTTGGATAAATTCAAGCCAGAAAAGATTTTCATGAAAGGAGAGATTAAACTGCAGACCTATGCCTCTGACGGAATCAATAAGATTAAGTCCCTGCTGCACGAAATTCAGACCATTTCTTCCACACTCAAAGTAGCTTATTTAGGTGGTGGACGATATCGCGTGGTCGTAGAAGATATTGACTACAAGCCCGCAGAGAAAAAATTAGCTAAAGTAGCGGAAATTCTGGCAAAATTTAACGATAAAATTTCGACGGCTTCTTTTGAACGGGAAAAAGAGTAATCATGGCCCAACATCTTCATAAATGCTTCAGGTGCCAGCGTTACACGGTAGAGCTGTCCTGTGCTGTCTGCCGCCAGCCAACAGTTGTGCCACGTCCTCCAAAATTTTCGTTGGATGATAAGTATCAGCGGTTTAGGCGGGAAAGCAAGAAAGAGCAGTTGCTGATGAAAGGCTGGTATTAATAACAGCGACAACCAGGATCCTCAAGATACCGACAACAGATGCTGATGGAAAAAGTCTAAATTCCTGAAGAAACAGATACAATATTAGAATCTTTACTGTAGATTTAAATCTAATAGTCCACCGCTGACGGTAATGCCCTTAGCAACCCCTTCCAGGTTCAGCAACACTTCCGCATCCCGATCAACCACAAACTTCCCATTAAATAAATAGATTTTCAATCCATCCTGATTCAGGGCATAATTAAACTTCTCGCCAACTGTTAATGAACCATCTCCCGGCGGCAAGTCCAGCTGTTCCAGTTCAATTTCATCGAAGGTAACTGCTTTATATTTCAAATCAGAAAAGCGAATCTTGATTTGCCCGGCGGAAGAAAGCGCAATGTCATTCGCTCTGATGATTCTAGCCGTGCCATCCAGAGAAAACCCTTTTGAATCCAGACTGATATCACCGGAAAAGCTTTTAATAGAGAGGGTCACTTCCTGCAGATTGTTCAATTCCAGCTTATCATTGTTTACATTGATTTTAGTGGTAAGATCATCGAATTTCAGTTCAATGTCTTTAATACGGGCCTGTTTCTTAATTTTAGGCACTTGATCAAAGGAAAGAGCCACATCGACTTCCCGAGGATTTTTCTGGACACTTTCACTAAACACTTCCTGTAACGTCTTTCCATCATTAAGATCGTTTAATTTATCGTTGGGAACTACTTTCTCAGTGACATTGCCGGCAACTCCGACAATCGCACTGGTCAGATTAAACTCTTTAGCATCATTAAAATACAACAGAAAAACGATCGCCCCTACAATTAACGTGGCCATCACAATATAAAAACGGGTATGATGACCTTTTTCTTGTGGTGAACCAGACATAGTAACAATGCCTCTTTTAAGTATTCTAACCAGCAGACACACCTGCTTAATAAACTTTTTGGTTTTCTTGTTTTTAATTAAGTCTGTCCTTTGGCAGGACGACCCATACGGTTCTTTTCAATGAGTTCCTCAATCAGCGACAGGATACGCTGAGGATTATTCACATCTTTGATTTCAAATGAATTTTCTCCCGTCCCATGGACAAAGATCGTGCCAAAATTAAGAAAGCGTTGAAGTCGGCTTTGTTTCATGTTGATTTCCGGCACAAACCCTAAGGGAACAAAATGAACATTACGTTTAGTCCGTTGAATGATGCCCTGACGGATAACGATTTTAGTTTCCATGATTTTGTAACCGGTAAGAACCCGGGAATATTCTGCCGAAACCAGAGAAATCAGGGCAATTCCACTTACTGAATAA
>JAHFRS010000030.1:5970-9914 GCA_023266155.1 archaeon | reverse complement strand
CACGTAAACTCACCACGAAAAAAGTAGGAGTATAGCCTTTAAATTCGGCCTTTTTTTTATCATAAATAATCCATTCTTTCGGCTCGGGGTAAAGGCGATAGACTACAATCCTGCCGTAAGAGAACAAATGAAAGTAATAGTCTTCCCAATGTTGCTGAATAATCGTATCGAATGACCGTAATTTCATTAAATCCAGGCAATTTTCTTCTTTTTCCGCCTCACCGCGGCTACAGATCAATTCCGGCAAGAATAATACCCTCACCGTCGTATCAAGAGCGCGCGCTTCCGTCAATTCCTGGTGTTTTTCTTTAATCGCTCCTTTGGAATATTGATAATAAAAGACAATGCCAAACAGCAGCAGCAGGAAAAAAATGAATAAGATGGCAATCGTTTCCGTCATCTGCATCTGCGCTTTTTTGGTCATGGTAGTTCCGTGTTCTTTATTTATGTGTTTTATTTATGTCCTTCAGGTATTTGTTAAGCACAAGAAATACCCTTTCAGTATAACGCCAAACAGCCTTGATCAATCAGCTCCTGATTGATTTCTCGTACTCGCTGGGCGCTGCTAAGCAGATCAACACAAGCAGCATCCTGAATCAAACAGGCTTTACCCGCATTCTGGTGAGATTGTAACGCTGACTGCAGCAAGGTTAACTGCTGAGAACAGCTATCGGTCAGGCTGTGTTCTGAGGTGTCATAATATACTTTCATCTCGTTAAGTTTCCCGCCGGATTCTCCCCTGGTAATTTCCGTGCCAGCATACACTTCATTCAAATAAGAGAGGCGACGGAAGGCCTGTTGCATCCCACAACGATACGCCTGATCACTGCCGGCAAAGACGGCAGCATATCTCGCCGCATCACGTTCTCCGCCAAGGGAAATAATATTAATCGGTGCAGAGTTAATTTTTTTCCAAACGACGCCATTTTTTTGATAGTAGTCGACGGTATTTTGCGCCGGAAAGGCCACACCGGTAACCTGTTCGTCCGCCAGCTGCTGGAGAGAGGAAGGAATGGGAGCACCATCATTAAGAACTGTTGCGCTGACATCGACAATCCTGATCTGCTCATTTTTTCCTGGATCAAGCTGGGAGAGCAATGAACGGTCACCGAGCTGCTGGCGGTTGATACGAAACTTTGTCTGTGGATCAAATTTGGTTTCATCAATGAATTCCTGCACGAAATCGTTGCTGCCAATAAAGATATATTTCACGTTGGGAGCCGTGACAAACAGAAAATCAATCACTTTAAATGGCAGCTTATAGGGCAGGCTCCAGAAACTTAACTGGGCAGATTGGATTTCCGCCGGCGCAAACACGGGAAAGACATCTTCTGCCGGTGCCGCCGTGCCTTTCACCCCATAATGAGCTACTTGGTCTTCACAGGAAAAAAACAAAGTATAAGCATCCAAGTGAGTGTCAATCGTGGTTTTAGTCTTTTCAGAATTTCTGGCAGCAGTGATGATCGATTCAAAAATCTTTGTCAGGTCTAGCTGCAGCTGCTGTTCCGACACGGACTTTTGTTTTAAGACTAAACCAAAAAAAAACAGTAAAATGACTGCGCCGGCAACAAAAATATAAATCCAATTAAAGGTGATTTCCACCTGGCCCTGTTTCGTATTCATGATGGTAAAGGTGATGGTAAGGAAGAGTAAGGAAGATAATCCTATTGATGGATTGTCAAAATGCTCGCGACCACCACCCGTCACACGCACAATGAGACGACGATCTCATTGGTGCACGAAAACAAACGACGATTTGTTTTCGGCACAGAAATGAAGTATACGTCTTCATTTCTTGTGTCCCAGCGAAATCGCCGTTTCGCTGTGGAGACGGGTGGCATGACTCGCCCTTCGGGCTCGGGTCGCTCGCACTTAAGAGCTGAGCATTTTGACTTACGAATGCACCACTGGTCATAGACCAGTGGAAATGAGTTCATTATATCCAACAATAAGGGGATACTGGGGATACCCAGTAATGAAATTGTTCCTCTCAAAAGGCCCTCAGCAGCCCCACAAGCAGGAACAGCAGCGCAACCATCAGCAACAGCCAACGGATATTGATATGCCAGTTCATGTTTAACCTCGTTCCGCGATGATAATGAAGTGATTAGGTTTCATGCTTGAGAGTTTCATGCTTGAGAGTTCCCTGCTCAAAAAAAAGTTCGGATGATTCCGATAATCAGCAACAACAGCGCTACCCCCCAGCAAAATCCAGCTTATACGTTCATGCCATTTCATTTTTTAATCACTTTTCTTATTTTTAGATTCAGGCTGCGGAATTTAGATTTGAGTTGCAAAAGAGAGTAAGGTATAACTTCCTTTCCCTTCCAGCTGCAGGGAAAATTTTCCATTTCTTATCGGCTGACAGAGGAAGCCGCCATTGTCAAACTTGATGTGAAACACTTTCATGGAAACTCCTGCCACCGGACGAAGGAACACATTTTCATCCACGCTCTCATACCCCTGAGAGCCGGAAATCAACGCTTCTTGCGCGGAAGCCCAGACGGCACAGGCCGCTTGATCGTGCTGGCAGAGCTGCTGCATCTCCGCATCGGAAGCATGATAGTCCATGTCAACGAGACAGACTTGTTCATATTTTGCTGGGGGATAAAACTCTTCAATCCGCACCGTGCCAAAATCAGTATAGATTCTCTTAATGCTATTTTCCAAATCGTTCTTGAAACTGATAAATTCCACTTGCTCTCCCCGGCTCAGAAAAGTGCCCACGGCTTTATAGCCAAAAATCAAAATCAGGGCAAAGGTGAGAGCAGCAAGGATAAACATAAAGACTTGTCCCACGCCGGCAGCTTTTTTGTTATTCATTGCTCTTTCCTCTTTTTCGCCAGCTCTTTCAATTTGGCAAATAAATCCTGAGCTTGATCCTTGCTAATGGTTTTGCTGGCGGTTTTACTGCTGCTTTTTTCTTTACCTGGTGCAGCGATTTTCTCCAGCCGGCTGAAAATACTTTTTTCTTCCGACCGTAACCCAGGCTTGATTTCCTCTTTATGCTCCACATATTTCTGGGCCAATTCCTTGATTTCAGGCACGGTAGCAGCAGTCTTTTTTTGTAACAGTGAATCCAAATGAGGGATAATCTCTGAACGATGATGAAACTCGCCAAAGACGTTTTCCCTGACGCGCAACTTGCTTTTTTCTGCAGATTGACGTTTAAAGAACGGCAAGGGTTTTCTCCATGATGAAACTGGTTCGGCGGCAACTTTTCCCGCGCTGATGGATGGGAAAGGGCGGCCACTTTTCTTAATCTCTCCATATTTATAATAATAAATCAAGTATCCTGTTCCTCCCGCAACCAGCAGCAAGCCAAGAATCAACAGAATCCACGGGAGGTAATCAGTTTCTTTTTTACCGGCGACAGGTTGGGGAACGGAAGGAAGAGTGATATTTTTTCCTTCTCCCAATTTTTCCAGCAGGCCCGGGAGAGGGGCATCTTTGGAACAAGGGTTCTGGTTATGGGTATATTCCGCAAAGTTGGTATACCCATCGTCATCATAATCTTCCTGTGCATCACTAAGACCATCATGGTCAGAATCGGCCGCAGTAAATAATAAAGGACAACCATCTTTATTGTAGAGCTGCTCCCAATAATCCGGCAATTGATCATTATCCTGATCCAAGCTGCTTTGCCCGGGAGGAGCCTGATTGTCTGCGCAGCCATGAAGATCCACTATTTTCCCTGACGGAGATTGAGGACAGAGGTCACAGCTATCGGCATCTCGCACACCATCACCATCAGCATCAACAAAAGAAATCAGTTGCCCACCGCTGACATTTTTCTTGGCATTATTCTCAGCATAGAAACAAAGATAACTGCTTTGTGAGAAAGGTATTTTTTGTCCGATATAGTTCTGAGTCGAATTACAGGAAGCCGCTGTCGGATTTGATCCATACCCTATTTTGTGCAAGCCTAACGCATCTTCACCATG
>JAHFRS010000030.1:0-5870 GCA_023266155.1 archaeon | reverse complement strand
GATAACTGCTTTGTGAGAAAGGTATTTTTTGTCCGATATAGTTCTGAGTCGAATTACAGGAAGCCGCTGTCGGATTTGATCCATACCCTATTTTGTGCAAGCCTAACGCATCTTCACCATGAAGTTCAACCAGAATGGTGGTGCAAGAAGAATTGCTGGTGACGGTAACGATGGGTGGAGTAGCATCACGGCAACGGGGATGAGTCGCATTGACCACAATGACACCATCGCTATTGACAAAAGTGCTGTTATGATTCACGACATCGGTGGCACGTACTCTGGTGATGTAACGATGGCTGTCATTAAGAACAGACGTAGAAATTTGCAGTGGCTGCTGTGGTCCGATACTCGCGCGGAAAATTAATGTTCCGACAGCGGGAACATTGCTGCGGGAAGAAACGGTAGTAAGATTGGACGTATTGCTGGTGCTCACGATGCTGGTGCTGCGAAAGGGGACAAGACTTGCACGATTAGAGCTGAAATTGGTGCTGGAGAGGATAGATTGATCCACCCCCTGGTCGTACACTTCGTAATGATACGCACTGATATTCTGCTCGTTGGTGTAGACATATAAACTAATATTCTGGCCGCAGGTAACGTTGCCATCATCGATGCTGTTGATCGAGGGAGGAGTAAGATCAAGAGTAAACGTCGCTTCACTCGTGGCAAGATGGTCTCCCATCGTACAACGCACCGGAACTTGATGGAAACCTTCAGTGGTATTGGTAAGATGTTGAGTATGAGTGATACCTCCCGTCTGATTCAGAGGCAGGAACTGGCCATTTTCTGCATACTGGCACGCCGCGCTTTTGCTGGTATGCAGCGTCAGCAAAATGTTGGCGAAATCAAAAATTTCTCCGTGAGGCCAGACTGATGTTATCCCGCCAAGCTGAGTATAATCAACAGTAAAATTAATCTGTTTCGGCTGCGACAAATCGCCGGCGCCATTGCGGCAGATCGTCAGGAGCCGAAACTCTTTCGTCAAGCCAATAAAAGAATTAACAAAATAATCTGTCAGATGACGTTCCTGCAACACTTTAATACTCGCAGGATCTGCTCCCGTAACCTCCGCTTCGGCGCCGGGAAAAGCATGATTCATCGTAAGGTAATCTTGCTGTCCGGAATCACTATATTTACAGAGTGTTTTGTCATCAGTAAGAACAGCAAGGTCAACTTTGATCCCTTCCAGCAGCAGCGGGGGAACGGCTTTCGCTTCGATAATATTTGGTGCCGTGGGATCATATTCCACATTCATTTTTTGTTCTGGACTGATATCACCATTAAGATTGCGACACTTCACGTACAGGGTTTTAACGCCGCCGGCATCAGGGTATGGTGATGCGCCCGTGCCACTGGGGAATCCCGTAACACTGTAGTGGTGTTCATCAGCCGCGTGCAGAATTTTAAATGGTGGTGCGGAATCGTAGGAGAATCCAGGAATAAAATCAAAACGGCATTCTTTGGTTGGCACTTTGGTCAGGAACCGCCAATCAAAGGTGGGGTGGTTGCTGATGCCCCACTGCTCATTCTGATAATAATGTAATGGCGGCAGTTCCAGCTGGATGCCATAACCGACAATGTTCACCTGCCCACAAAGGGGAGAGTACACCGGAGTATCACCAACATCAACGGAATAATAACATATTTGTGTGGAATTGGTAACAGTTATAGTGCCAGAATAGTCCCGATAATCAGGACTGGCAATAAAGTCACAATCTTCACCGAGACAGTAGTGCGTTGTATCACAAGAAAATCCATCAGCGTGACATTCAAAATCAACCTGCGCCGCTGAAACAAAAAATTCTTCCCAGCCAAATCCCGTTGGGCGGATCGTTCTGGTGGGCCCCTCCCTCAAGATGATTTGCGTTGACGGGCCAGTAAAATCAACGGTAAAATCAAAATAATCTGTATAACTTTTGTCGGTCAATAATTCTTTACAAATAATTTGATACTCGCCAGCATAGCGGCCTTCGGTAAATCCAGGAATGGCCGCAGTTTCATGGACTTTACCATTTTCATCCGTGAGGAAATCAGCAACTTTTTCGTCGTGGTGATAAAGTTCACACTGAGAGCCCGTAACTGTCGTGGCACGAAAGCTGATTTCCCGCGCCGCAATCGTTCCAGCAAATTCCGGGTGGACAATCACAATCCGTTGCTCCTGATCAAACACCAATCTCTTTCCCTTACTGTTGATGTTGCCTTGATTATCAATACACGTTACGTTGACATCATAAATAACCCCAGGAAGGCCGGAAAAAGTGACTTCTTTCTGTTGCTGCTGGCGATCGAGAGTTTGCGCTTGGATGGCGCTGCGGGGAAGCACTCCCGCCAGGGCAAAGGTACAGCCCATCGGTTCATTCAAGCCTTCCAAGTAGACGGTAAGATCAGTTTGATCACCTAAAGTCGCGGTATGTTGATTAATGTCAAATTGTGGAGCAACGTTGTCGATGAAGACAAAAGATTCTTTTATTTCTTCCTGATTATGATATTTATCTTTAGAATAATATTTTAGACGATATGTTTCCCCATTGATCTGTTGTTGTAATTGAAAGGAAGAGAGAAGATTAACTGTGACTAATTCCTGTTTGGTGCGGCCAGGATATGAAACTTCTGAATTCACAAAATCAGCGCTGCGGCAAAAAGCAGGAGCGTTGAGGTTCGCACTCAGGACACAATAACTGAGCGTGCCTAAAACATTATTCTGTGCGGGAGAAGAGTGGAAGGAATCATCACCGATAAAGGTTATATTGGGATGGACTAACGAAACTACCTGAATTCCTGATGGGACGATGCTGGTTTTTGGCGGGCTGACATCTAATTTGCAATTAAAGCGTTCCGTTCCAGTACTAAAACTGGCACAATCGTCCTCACTGTCAGCATCACCATCTTTCACACAGCTGCCACTGCCGAAGCCATTGGCTATTCCCCGCCAAGCGCAGCGGTCCCAGGAACAACGATCATCAGATTTAACAATTTCGCCAAAGGCATTTTTCCAAACGCTGCTGGCTCCGGCGCATTCCTGCTCCGTATTGTAACTGTAACAATTGGAATCGCGACTGGGTGTATCACCGCAGGCATCACAGGCAGATAATTGAGAATCAGCAAAACAGCGGCCTAACCCCGAACAGACGTCAGCCGTGCAATAATAATTTTCAAACAAATTGGCATTGCGACTGCATAACGAACATTTATCGTCGTTCTCATACGTCTGCTGGACACAATAGCCCTGGCCGGTTTCTGAACTGACCAGCCCAGGAAGGAGTTGATGATAATCAATCAGCGGTTCAGAATTGGCAGCAGCATCAATCCACTGACAGGGAGTTCCCAGACAGTTATTGACAGTACAGGCATCTTTGCTGCGATACTCAAAACAGCTATTGATGTCGGCGCAGCTGTGGCACTGGTTAACAATCGAATGAGTGGAATCAAAATAACAAAAATTTTCTGCCTCTTCGGCCTGAGCTGTACCATAACAAAGGTTTCTGGTGTAATAGAGGCCAAACGGATCGGCATATAAATTACAGGTGCCGGCATTCTGGCATTCGGCAGTCGTTTCAGATGTTTGTGCACAGAAAAAACTTTCCCCGGAGCCATCACGTTCGGCACAATTAAATGAAGACACTAATTGATTTTGATTGTTGCAAGTATACACAGTTTTTCTGATGCCGAGAGCGCCAATTTGACAGAAATTCTCCCAGCCTGTGTGTGAATGATGACGGCCTTCACACGCCGCGTTTCCTAACGTGATCGTCTGTAGATTTTCTGTTTCGGAATATCTGGTTTGGCCGCCGCCATAGACTGCTTTGATACCATAGGTATAGGTCGCACCCCATTCAACGTCCAGATCCGTGAAACTGTTGTCGGCGGGAGAAAATGGTTTCCATAACTCGCCATTCTTGGTAAGATGATAGCCAATGACTTCCGGGCATGGTTTGACCCAATCTAATCGTACCACTTTTTCCCCGGGCAGGTGCTGCAGGGAAAATTGTTGCACGTTTTTCGTCTGTCCAGGCTGTCCTTCACTGCATTCTCCGACATACGTTGTTAACAGCAGATCACCTAATGATGTTGGTTGTCCGGCAGAGATGGTAAATGTTCTTTCCGCCAATTGGTATTGCAGATAGCTCGCAGAAAAACGATGTTCTCCTGCCGGCAAACTGATATCAAACCTGCCATCGGGATATTGAGAATACCCCCGAAATTGCCCATCGATATATATTTTGACGCCATATTGTTTTTCGGTAGGATCGGCAAGGCCATTGCTTATAACTGCATCTACCCAAGTCGTGCCGGTAACACTTTGCTGAGCGGCAGGCGAAAGAGAGAAATCCTTGAGAAGATTTTGATTGGCAACCATCAGAGTTTGTTCCTGAAGAGCATAGCCAATCTTGCTGACGGCTAACGTGTACTCCCCAGAGGAAAGATCGGGAATTTCGTAATGGCCGGTAGCATCACTAAAGACTTGTCCGGTTGTGAGGCCGCGCCAGGAGATAGTAGCTCCGCTCAATGGATCACCGGTTTGCTGTTGAGTGATTATTCCAGAAATATCAGCCAAGCCAGCAGTGGCAACGAGCGTAAAGTTCTGTTCTAGCGCTTGTCCTGACGTCACAGAAACTGAGCGCGAGAGCGGGAGATACCCATTTTTTCTCACGGTAACCAGATACGTGGAAGGGGAAAGGCCTGGAAAATTATAGCTGCCGTCGGCAAGGGAACTTATGGAAGGTTGGGTGGTGCCTTCCAGTACCAGTTCTGCGCCGATGATGGGGTGGGCCTCCCTATCGAGAACAAACCCAGACATTCTTCCGGCGGTAATCTGCACCTGACAATACTGTTGATTGCAGACAGCTAAGGTCATCCCAGGCGGATTAACGAAAAGGGAATTGGGAGGGCTCGGTGGTGCAGGCAACGCATAACGGGCCGCCGTGTCAACACACTGGTAACGATTCAGACCGAACTGACAAAATTGTGTACCTAATTTACAGCAACCGGGCGCACAATAATGATCATATTGATTACTGGGAACGGCCACGCCATTCTGCCGTTGACAGAAGCCTAACGCATGCTGCTGGCAATCAACGGAACAGGTAACTTCTTCACATTGAGGAAGAGAACTGCAATCAGAACCAGGAAGGAAGTATTGAGACAAACTACAATCACGATGGGAATTACAATCTTCCTGTGCTTGGCTGTTGGAGACGCCAGGAATACAATAGAGGTCTTCACTGGCTTGAGAATAAACATAGCAGCCTGCCGTCTGGGCTTGTGACTGCGGCAGCAGGAAAAGGAGAAAGAGTAATGGCAGCAAGACAGCTAAAACTACGACAGCGAGACCTCTTTTTGTGACGACCATATGCCTATGAATACTAAAACGTTTCCGTTTATAAATGTTCTGACGAGATGAAGATGTGAGAAAAAAGAGTTATTTTTGTCTGGAGATTTTTCGCAGAATCGAAAAAATATCCTGTTTCTGCCGTGAAGTAAATCGGTCTACTCTTCTGGGTAATTTTTGCGAACGTTGAGGTTTCTTGATACCCGTCACGATCTCTTCCAGCCGTTCAAAGGCATTGCGCTCCCCGGATGAAAGTTCCTGCCACAACTTATTCTGCTGGTGCTGGTTGATAAGATGATGCAGCCTTTCCAGTTCAGGAAATTGCCATTTTTCTTTCGGTTTCAGGCCGTGCTCAAGCAAAAATTCTTGCTGATGATGGTGCTGGCGTGTATGTTGGTGTTCAATGGCGAGATGCTGAATTTTTTTTCGGGAAAAAGGATTGCTGAATAACGGAGAATACCAGGGAAGTTTAGCTGAAGGAAGTTCTAATGGAGGAAGTTCTGGGGCAGTTCTTCGCCAGAGATAGTATAAAATAGCTGCC
>JAHFRS010000029.1:2381-9960 GCA_023266155.1 archaeon | reverse complement strand
TCTCTTTGCTACTTTACATGAAAAAAGTATTGTGGTACAAAAACCAGAATTAAAATAAAATCTCAAACATCAATCATCAAACATTAATCCTGATCAGCATCAATCATCGAATATCAATCATCGAATATCAATCATGACCAGCATCAACCACGCGCAAGAGATTCGAAAGAGAACGATGATGTGGCTAGTTTTACTGCTGGTGATTAATTTGCCCATCGTGACGGCGTTGCAATTCTCTACCATCCGAGCGGAAGACGTAACTCAAAGCAGTACGGTGATTCACTGGCAGACCGATGAAGCAGGAGATAGTTTTGTCTCATATGGGCTTGATTCTACAGCTCTCACAACTGTGGGTGATGCTGCTAGCGTTACAGCTCATCGTCTGCCGCTGACGGGACTGACGGCAGAAACAGTGTACCAATACAAAGTCGAAAGCAATGGAATCAGTGATGATAATGGTGGGAATCTCTATTCTTTCACGACGCTGGCTCCCGATACGACGGCTCCCACGCTGACGGTAGAACTGCCTGGCATCATTCAAGGAAATCGGTTTGATCTACGGGGCACGACAGAAGCCGCAGCGCACGTTGATTTGGTGGTGAATAATGTTCTGTTAGGTTCAGCTGTCGCGCCCGCGGATGGACAATTTACCTTCCCGGGAGTTCCCTTTTTGGCGAATCAGTTGAATACGGTGCAGGTGCTCGTGACAGATACGGCAGGAAATAAAGTTTCCTTTTCCGGCACGATTTTTGCCGATACTGAAGGGCCAAGGCTGACACTTTCATCGTTGCCGAATATGACGACGGAAAACAAAGTCGCATTTTCAGGTACGGTCTCGGAAAATAGCACTATTGAAATTTTCTTAGGAGATCGGTCCGTGGCAAAAACTGTCGGGTTGACGTTCAGCCAGGAACTTTTTCTGGCCGAAGGAGCAAATACTGTTCGGGTGGTGGCTCACGATGCTGCTGACTGGGAAATGGCACAGGAGTTCAGGGTTATTTCCGATACCCGGCCGCCGACTGTCCAATTTGAATTAACACATGGACTGGAATATTATGAAGGTCGTGCCGAAACTGATATCACCGGTGAAACGGAAGCTGGTGCGACCGTGTTTCTCTACGTTTTTCTGCAGGGCGTCGATGAATACCACCCGAACTGGAAACGAGCCCTGGCCACCACGACGGCCGATGAAAATGGAAAATTTAAATTTGGGAGTGTGGAATTTCCGCCGTCGTTCTTGACCAGCCTGCAGGAATTAATGCCGCGGGAAGTTCCGGCGGGATTACAGGATATTTTGATTTCACCGCTGGATCAGGTCGCGCAGCAACAGAAAAAAGCTTATCGGGTCGTGATTATTGCCGAAGATCAGACCGGCAAGAGCGGCTATGCCGAAAAGACGATCAGCGTCAATTCCTGTTTTTCCGGTAATTTTGCCTTTGACGTTTCACCCCATCCTGATTTTCCACCGACGCCTTTTCGTCTTGATCCTGGCCTGATGAAAGAGGGAAGGGAAGCCATTGCCGCTGTCTTTGACGTGAAATATCGTGGATTAGCGGCGCCACGTGTCAATTCAGCAGGCGAAGTTGAGCCCGGTTATCGGATTCAACAGGTGCGGTTTGAGAAAGCCTGTACCCGAGAGATGAGCGAAAAAGATGATTATAAGTATGGCTGTCAGTTGTTGCCCAATACCCTTACGGCGCAAGCTAATCCCGATAAAACTGTCCAATATTTCACGACAAAACTTCATTCCTCTGCCGATTTTGAGAACGCGGATGAAAATATCTGGAAGGACTTCGTCACCAAGCGGCAATTGAAAATGCCTCTTAAAATCATCATCAGTTATCAGGAAAAAGATGCTGCCGGCGCCTGGGAGCAGCCCAAGACACAGCCGTTCTGTTATGATCTGGGGTATTTTGTGGACCGGCCGATTGCCAGCGAGGATTTAGTGCCTGATTTTTTAGCAAATCAAGGCGTGCAGGCGTTGAATTATACGATTACCAAAATCGAGCAGGTGAAACCGTATTTAGAGACGGCACTGTTGGTGTCGGGGGTAACTTGTGTGGGTTCATTTCTGACGAAACTCATTGCGAAGTTTTACCGCTTCTTTATCTCCGGATTTGAACCGTGGCTGACGAAGGCGAAGACGCTGCAACATGAGAATGAAGGTTGTCCGAAGGGGAGAGATCAAAATGATTTATACCTTCAGGATACGTTGGAGAGTTGGAAGAAGTTGGAGGGGAGTTCTGCTGATGTACCTAATGTTAAATTTAAAGAATGGCTGGGTACGACGGATAAAGAAAAAGAACATTCTTTAGATGAACGTTGTCCGCAGACGGCGGCAGCGTGGAAATTTGAAGCGCTGATTGATAAAGCCTATCGTTTCACCTGTGACCGATTCTTATGCCGGCCGGTTCCGGCGAGATGGACAGAAAATTTTGAGGAGGATAAGATTGAGGATGTCCTGGCGAAGGAAAAAGGCTGTGGGGCAACAAGTCAAGGCCTCTTCTTAACCCGTATTGAAAATTGTCAGGAGAAGTTAGCTCAGAATGTAGCGTTGAAAGAAGTGGTACGTAAAATCCAAGATGAAAAGGGAGCTACGTTTGAGTGTTTTGAAGATAAAGAGAGTACGTTGTACTGGGCTCCTGGAGCAGAGGATGAACAACCATACACAGATTCAGGAATTTATCGTTTGAAACCGGAGACGAACATTATTTCGCCGGGACAAACGCCAAAAAAAGTATTACTAGTCTATCAACCGGAAGGATCAAATACATTTATGGTTGGCGTGGATCAAAAATGTGATACGTTGTGTAAAAAGAAAACTGGCTATGCTGCGGTTGCTGATGGGGAAAAAATTAATAAGGGAAGCGGATGTTACAAAGAAAAAGAGCTTAATACAAAAGTGCGAGGTACTAAATTCAAAGCAGGATATACCTCTGATTGTTTCATTGATAAAGACAATCCTGGTGCCGGTTTGTACCAATGTGTCTGCGACAAAACTGCTCCTTCCGCACCAGGCCAAACCGCTGCAGCCCGAACCGCCCTTAAAACAGAAAATGGTAAGGCGGAAGAATGGTTCTATCATCAGGATCGTGTCTATGCCGAATCAGGAAAAACTGCCGGCACGAACTATCCCAAATTACGATATTACGACGGCAGAGACTGGAGCGGCGGGTTTGGGTTGAATTGGGGATTTGATAATATTGGCTCTAATACGGAGGTGGATGAGAAAAAAGTTCCAAAAAAGAGCGTCACCCAAATCAATCCTCACACGCAATACATCGGCACCTTCCAGAGTCTCTGTCTGCGAGGCATCTGGGCACGGCTGAATACCTTAGAAAGCACGTTGATTGGATTAAAGAACTGTATTGAACAGGCGAAATATACCGGATTTAAAGATGCAGGGATGTGTAAGACTTTATTCACACAATATGTTTGTGGCCTGATGTATAAAGCCATTGCCTATTTGGCCAGTGATTGTTCACCGCTCTCGTTTAAAGATGTCGGGAAGGGATTTAGTGATGACGGCATCGCCGAATTTTTTAAGTCCGGATTTAATGCCATTCCTCAGGCTTTAGATACGTCCATCAAAGAAGTGAACGATGATTACGGCGATGCCAATTTTAAACAGTTCTTTGCCACCGGCGCACAGGGCTTTGCCGAATCGTTATGTCTGGCAGCCTTTGGCTATGATTTCCCCATGGGCATGGATTTTATCAGAGATACGGCCTACTCGTTCTCGACGGAAATAACGACATTGTTTCCCATTGCCGAACGGGAATTGTCGAGTTTTGACCCGGTGAAGGGTGGAGCGGTATATAATTACCATATTGCCGGCACGATGTGGCCGGGCTGTAAAATTCGTGGTTATCGCACGACGTTAAAATGTATCGGGCCGGAAGATTTAGGCCATCCTGACGTGGATCGTTCCTGTCTGGGAAAAGGCTGTGATTGTTTACAAGCGACAGGAACACGGCCAGAATTAGCAAGTGAACGAGAATATTTAGTGGATAAGGGTTCCAGTTTTGGCAGTATCACCAAAGGAGCGATGTATGAACTGCCGATTCCGTCGCCACAGCGAGTGAGCAGCAATTTCCGGTATGACCATATTGTCTTTGACGTCATATTAGACCAGTTTGAAAATCCAGAGAGTTGTTTTGATAAAGGCCGAGCTACGCCAACGGGTGGACGATTTTACACGCCCATTCGGGATATCACTCCACCAGTAAGCATCAATTGTTTTGCCGATCCGGTCAGCGGAAAATTCACCTGTCCACAGATTGCCAGTATCTTTGGCGGCGGGCAAACCTATCTGGAACATCCCTATGTGCAGTGTTATGATAAACGACGGGATGAATTTGTGGATTGTGATACTCCCAATGCTTTGATTGATGGTGATGAGATCGTCCTGAAACCATACCTGCATCTGGATGGGCAATCCGCCTGTTTGAAATTACATGAACCACATGGTATTATTGATCAAACCGTTGAATTGCCGGAAAATCAGCAGGGAAGTTATGCGCCCCGGTTAGCGTTTGGCAAAGTCACGAAAGATTTAGTGCAAGGTGGTGGATTGGCGACGATTATCGTGAGCGGCGATTCTGGCTGTGGCGGGAATGGTATTGGAAATGTGGAGATCATTAATATACCACCAGCATCTTTTACTTCCCGGCAAATTACGTTTTCCTATTTCCCGCAGACTGATGGGACGTATAAAGTCCAGGTTATTGGGCAAGTTGTCGTGCAACCGAATTATCAAATTCAAAACAACAACCTCGTATTAGTATCCGAGGGCGTGGCAGATGATACTTTGACGTCCACACAAATCGAGGCGGCGATCTTTACGACAACAGAAGGATTTAAGTTTACCAAAGTGTTTGGTAATCCACAGCCTAAAACACCGCCCAATGGCCAATGTGTCTATGAACTTCGTCCGGCACAAGCGAGCGGAGCGGCACAGAATGTTGGTTCGCTGCAATTGAATATGCAGATGTTTAAACCGGGTCCGGGTGAAAATTGTTATACGACCAAGACGCAAATGCCACCCAGTTCGTTGGGGAAAGTTATTGTTAGTCAGCCCATCCGCATTCAAGCGCAATTGGTGGAAGCAGCAGAAGCCATCGGAGTTCATCAGGATTTCATGCACGGAAGTTACCCTGCGGTTATTCAGAAAGTTCAACCCATTGTGCAGCGGCAGGAGGCGACGTTGGAAGATGCCATTGCTCTCTACTACTGGATTGCCAGTTTAATCATGCAGGGTGGTATCGCTAACTCTCCAGATCAAATTCGTAGTTTACTGGCAACGTTTTTTGAGAGGAAATATACAGTAGGTGTAACGGGCACGCCTTATCCTGCTGAAGTGACGGGGACAGCGGAATATCAAAAAATCAATGTCTATCTGCGGGAAATTGCCAAAAAGGTTAACTATATTGTTCCTACTACTGCCAGTGGTACGGCTGCTGTGACCGCTACTCCGTAGAGTTGGAAATTGGGAATTAAACCATGAACAAACAAGAATTAGCTTTTATCCTTCAGGAAGGGGAAGGACAATATATGGAATTCAAAGAGAATGTAGATAAATCAATCTCTAAAGAGTTCGTTGCTTTTGCTAATGCTTCTGGGGGGAGGATTTTACTGGGAATCACTGATGAAGGGAAGATAAAAGGAATAAAAATAACCAACACCTTAAAAGCTCAGCTTCTGGACATTGCCCACAACTGCGACCCAGCAATACAACTAAAACTAGGAGGGTTTGAAAATATTTTGATTGTTGATGTCCCAGAAGGCAAAAATAAGCCTTACTCCTGTTCTCAAGGTTTTTATTTACGAAATGGTGCCACTTCTCCTAAAATGTCACGAGACGAGATTATGGATTTTTCAATTGAAGAAGGCAAAATTAGGTTTGATGAACAAATTAATAAAGATTTTGAGTTTGAAAACGATTTTGACGGAAATAAGTTTGATCAGTATTTGAAACTAGCGGGCTTAACCATAAATTTGCCGGTCAAAGAAATTTTGCTTAATCTAAAAGTTGCCAAAGTCATTGATCATAAGCTAAAATTCACCAACGCGGGAGTATTGTTCTTTGCCAAAAAAACAGAGAAATTCTTCTTTGTTTCCAAAGTGGTGTGTGTAAATTATCGAACTAATGAAAAAGTGGATATCTTAGATCGGAAAATATTTGATGAAGGAATAATCTCAAATATCATGGAAGCGGAGAATTATGTTGCTAAACACATTAATGTAGAATTTGAGATCCGGTCTTTGAAGCGAAGAGAAATCCCCCAGTATCCTAAAGCGGCGTATCGCGAAGCTATTGTCAATGCCATCATGCACCGGGATTACTTTCAGAAATCAGGTGATATTATGGTGGAAGTTTTCAGGAATAAGATTATTATTTCCAATCCTGGCGGGCTGGTCAAATGGCTTAAAGAAGAGGACTTTGGTAAATATTCCTGCCCACGCAATCATCTGGTTGCGGAATTGTTATCAAAAACAGAGTATGTTGAGAAGCTGGGGACGGGGATTAATAGAATAAGGACGGCCATGAAAGAGGCCGGGCTTTCTGATCCTATTTTTGAGTATAATTATACCTTCGCAACCATTTTGCTGGATAAGACTGAAAGGGTGGGAGAAAGTGTAGAAAAAATTATCCATAAAACTGTGGAGAAAACTGTGGAGAAAACTGTGGAGAAAACTGTGGAGAGGATTCTTGCTTTAATAAAAGCGAATCCAAAAATAACTCAAAAAGAACTTTCAGAAAAAACAGCTTTAACCAGAAGGGGAGTGGAGTGGAACCTTCAAAAATTAAAAGAGGGCCGAGTTATTAAACGCATTGGCCCGGACAAAGGCGGCCACTGGGAAATCATCTTACCATGAACAAGCACGGCAGCATCATGATGGAACTGTTACTAAAACAATAACTTCAACACCATGAACACACAAGAATTGGCTTTTATCCTGCAGGAAGGGGAAGGATTGAAAATTGAGTTTAAAGAGAGCGTGAGCAATATTGATAAAGAAGTGATGAACTTTGTGGAAAAAGATACCCGCGTGGCCTATAAATTTACCGGCAAACCACAGAGAGAAAATATCTATGAATATCCTCTCGAGGCGATCCGTGAGGCTGTTCTCAATTCTGTTATTCATCGGGATTATTTTGAAACGGGACATAATAATATTTTACGGATTTTTCCGGATCAACTCACCATCACCAATGTCTGGCTGAAACCATCATGGTTTGAGCTTGACCGGGATACCTTTCGCCGGAATGAGATTGTGGCTGAGCTCTTTTTCAGAATAAAAGAGATTGAAAAAATAGGTTCAGGGTTAGCTAGAATGAAGCGGTTCTGCCGGCAGGCCCAAGCTCCGCCATTTAAACTGGATGTCGATGCAAAGTATTTTCGAATTATCTTTTTTAAGAGCAAGGAGTACCTCAACCTGGCGAGACGGGGGACAGTAAACGTCCCTGTAAACGTCCCTGTAAACCAGCGGAAAATTGTGGAGATGATCGCCCAGAATAAGTTTGTCACCATTCCTATCCTGGCAAGGGAGATCGGAATTGACCAGAGGAATATCA
>JAHFRS010000029.1:0-2281 GCA_023266155.1 archaeon | reverse complement strand
GTAAACGTCCCTGTAAACGTCCCTGTAAACCAGCGGAAAATTGTGGAGATGATCGCCCAGAATAAGTTTGTCACCATTCCTATCCTGGCAAGGGAGATCGGAATTGACCAGAGGAATATCAAAAGAAATATCACGCAGTTAAAACAGCAGGGAATCTTAAAGAGAGTAGGTCCAGATAAAGGAGGCCATTGGGAAATCACCTCACCATGAACACGCACGGCAGTATCATGATGGAACTGTTCATTTTTCTGATAGTGATATTGCTGACGAGTGCGACAGTCCTGTTTCTGGTGCAATCGGGAATCCTGCAAGTTCGTGCTGTTGGTGATGAGGCGTCGATCCTGAACATGGAATTTATTCCTGTGGGAAGAGAAGGGATATTAGCGATGAAAGAGTTTCAGTTCTGTGGTCAGGTGAATGAGCAGTATCAATGCCTTGATCCAAAAGAAACGTTTATGATCAGAGAAGAAGTTCATTTTCGCTTTGTGGTGGAAACGAGTACGTTTAATGGCGAGGTGATGTTGGTGGAGAATTATAAGCTGAAGAGCCCCAGTGGTGAAGTACTGTTGGATGTTGATGTGAATAGGAACTTACACTATGAACACCAGAGCACTCAAAAGAATGAACAGATTTATTTTAAAGATTACCTTATCACTGAGTTTGGTGATCAAACTGGAGAGTATACCTTTGAACTCTTGCTGGAAAATCCATTGTTAACAAAAAAAGTGGTTCTGACCAGAAAATTTAGTTTGACAGAACATAAAGAAACCTTTGCAGAAGAGGATGGGGGGGAGTAGGACTATGATCAATAAAACAATCACTGGCTTTCTGATATTTTTGTTCGTGGTTACGCTGTCAATGGTGGATGTATTCGGTGTAGTTCCCAGTTCAGGAGGCACGGCTACAATTATACCAACGGCGACTTCCCCTTCAGCCACGACGAATACTTTCTCAGCACTCTGGCAGCAGCCTCCTTCTCAGAGAAGTAAGGAGATTGATGATGTGTGGCAACAGATTCAAGGGAAGCTGGGACTTCAGGGTGATTCGGCGACGAAGGTGTGGCATGGGAAGTGGAAAGGATACGATATTATCTATTCTCCAGCGAGTATCGTTACTCCCACTTCAAGAGATCAGTTAACGCTTACTAAGACTGGCACAATCGGAACTACCAAAAGCAACGACGAACAAAAAAAATGTCTGAATGATAAATATGGATGGTATGCGGTAAATAACCCTAATAATCAGTTAGAATTAGTTCCGGGTGTTACTCCACAAAAAGTCGAGCTAGAATCTGTTAATGTTGGTAGAATTACGCATGAAGTAAATAAAGTCATAGCTGAACCTTTACGTAAGGTTGCTCTCATTATTCAACAGAGTGGATATAAAGTTCATCATTGGCATTCGTGCAGGGAGGAAGACGATTCCCCACGAGATAATTTATTTGATGCGCCAAGATGTGGTAGTTTGCATCCTGCTTGTCTGGCTATTGATATCAATCCCATGGAAAATCAGAAATGCCCAGCGTACGCAGATGATTCTAACTGGTGGGGAAGAGTGCCATCGCAAGAAGAACGTGACCGTTGCAGAAAAGGAGAAATAGTCACTGACATTCCCCAACAGATTATTCAAGCTTTTGAAGAAAATGGTTTCTATTGGGGCGGTCGTTTTACATCTTCAGGAAAAGGAACTCCAGACAGCATGCATTTTGAGTATGTGGGAGATTGCTGCAAACGAACCTACAAGCAATTAACGTATTCATTAACTCCTGAGAGCTCCTATGTCAGCAATCCAAAATGTCTTTATGGCATAAACCAGAATAAATGTGAGTTGCCTCAGCAGGCGGTCGCTCAGAATCAACCATGAACGCAATCAAATCCATTCACGCCCGCCAGATTCTGGATAGTAGAGGCTACCCCTGGGGCAAACAGGGCTGGAAATAGTACAGCTGTAAATGACTATGTTACTAAGTAACAAAAGATTTATATACTCAGTACCATAAGAGTGCCGCATGAACATCGAAAGCCATTTGGAAAGCCTGAAGGAGAGTGTACGGAAAATACAGGGGGCCGTACCGGAGGGATTAATCTCTAATCAGCGTTCAATAGGCTTTCATACCTCAGCTGCCGCCGCGGATATGTTTGAGATCATTCTTCATCAGGGGAATTTAATAGATCCCGGTTTTGTGGTCAAACATGAATGGTTTAATTCCCATCATAAAATAAAAGAAAAATTCTCATTTGATTTCCCGAGGAAAGATGAGATTATCAGTCTGGTCACGGCG
>JAHFRS010000028.1 GCA_023266155.1 archaeon | reverse complement strand
CCAAATTCTGTCTTGATGGATTGTCGAGCCATTACTCCGTCCAAGGCATCAGCAGTAAGATGGAGAACGCTAAAAAGGGTAAAATAAAGATGATTTTGGAACAAGAAATAGACGGCGGCCAACCCCCCCAATAGGGAAATTGTTGTCATGAACATCGCGCTGATGCCTTTATCAAGGAGGAATCGGGCGATACTGGCGAACGTTCTATCGCGAAATAGTTCAAATTGCACTTTTTTTCTCTCTATCCAAGCATCCATGGAAATGTATATAAAGTATCCTCGTATTTGTTTAGCACCATAAGGTCGAAATCCATTCGAGTAACACAGCTAGAGTGTTAGGGGGTTGCCCCCTACGGGGATGACACTCATGCGATTTTTATATCGAGGATTTCGAAGGTGCTAAACAAATACGTATCCTCTATAAAAAACTTCTCATGACACTCTATAATCCCGAAATCGAGAAAGCCATCACTGCTATCTTAGAAAAAAAAGCAAAGACTGTCTGCATCCAATTACCTGATGGCATGAAGCCCTATGCTGCAGAGATAGAAGAAAAAATTACCAGAGAAACCAAGGCTCGTGTTTTGATTTGGCTGGGCAGCAATTTTGGCGCCTGTGATATTCCTTTAGGATTACCTCAATTAGGAGTGGATCTGTTTATCGCCTGGGGGCATAATCCGTTTCATAAGAAAAGAGAGGGGTGGTAAGATGGAGGTATTATTTTTAGAAGCACCATTCAACGGAGACGTAAAATTATGCTCCGCTACCTTGAACTATCTTAAGAAAAAGAAATATAACACCGTTGCCCTCTATGCCTCAGTACAATTCTGCAATAATTTGGACCACGTACAGCAGCAACTTCAGGATGCCAAGATTACCATCATCACCTCTCAAGCAGACCGGACGCACGTTAAAAGTCAACTTCTGGGCTGCGACAATTATCATACCAGCCTTAATCTATCCGAGAAAGAGCTACAGGATCTTGATGCTTATCTATACATTGGTGATGGAAAATTTCATCCTTTAGCTTTAGCCTATGGGCAGAAAGAAACAAAAATCAAGAAAGAAGTGGTGTGCAATGATCCCCTGAGTAATCACTGCACGATTCTCAGCCAGAAAGAGATAGAAAAAGTGCTTAAGAGATATAAAGGCTCGCTGTTGAAATTTCTTTCCGCTCACAACGTGGGCGTCTTAGTGACGATCAAGCCAGGACAGGAGCAGTTAAAGCCGAGTTACTTCCTGGAAAAGAACTTCCCCCAGAAAAAATTTTATTATTTCATTGATAACATCATTTCTTTTGACCAGCTGGAAAATTTTAATTTTATTGAGGTGTGGGTCAATTCGGCCTGCCCGCGAATTGGCTTAGATGACCAGCAGCAGTTCCGTCGCGGGGTCATTAACCTCAATGATGCTCTCCACGCAGAAGAAATTCTCAGCGCGGACCATCTCTGAACAAAAATTTAAATAAAGTGGTTATGGACTCCAATTCGTGAGAAAAATCACTTTATCCTCGCCACCTCACCTTATTTTTCCAGCTCCATTCATCCAATTCTTTCGGCCCTTTGCTTCCTTGCGCATACGCATAAACAGGCAATTTCTTCTTCTTAATCTCATCAATCACTTTCCACGCCGCTTCAATCTCGTCATTACGGACAAACACAGATTGATCGCCTTGAATGACTTGCCATAATAAATGTTCATATGCATCAGGCATCTTTGGCCCATTTAAATCAGGTTGAGATAATTCCATCTTTACGGGCATAACCTGATACGTTTCTCCCGGCACTTTGGCATTCATCTCAAAAAGAATCCCTTCATTGGGCTGGATGCGAATGGTCAGATAATTAGAATCGGTTGGGCAGCTTTTGGTCAATAAACATTCTACCATCTTAAACTTTAAGTGAATACTGGTTTCTCGTTTATCCAGATACTTTCCTGTTTTAAGAAAGAAAGGCACACCTTTCCAGCGAGGATTGTCTAGTTCTAATTTTAAAGCTGCAAAAGTCTCTGTCTTTGAGGTTGGCTGAACTCCTTCTTCACGAGTAAAGCCATCATATTGACCCATAAATACATCTTTCACTTTTATTTTGCGCAGTACTTTTATTTTCTCATTCCGGATATAGTCTCCGGTTAACTTTGAAGGCGATTCCATTCCTATCAACGCCAGCATCTGCAGCATATGGCTTTGCACCACATCTTTTAACGCGCCAGATTTATCATAAAATTCTCCTCGGCCTTCCAACCCTAATTTTTCACTGAGAATAATTTGGATTGATTCTAAATGGTTTTTGTTCCACAACGGCTCTAAGATGCGGTTAGTAAATCGCACCAAAGATATATTTCCCACCAATTCTTTGCCCAAATAATGATCCATTCGATAGACTTGACTCTCATCAAAGACACGGGAGATACATTGATTAATTTTTTGTGCTGACTTCAAATTTTCGCCGAACGGTTTTTCATAGACCAATCTGTTCCAATTCTGCTTGGTTTGTGTAGCAATTTTACTGGAAGCAAGATTGCGAGTAATGGTCTCAAAATGTTGGGGCAGAGTAGCTAAATACAAGATGCGATTTCCGAAGAGAGAATGTTTCTGTTCGAGATTTTGAAGGACTAACGCTAACTTTTGATAATCTTGAGCTGCATCAAACTGCAATTGATGATATACAGTTGATTGTTCTAGTTGTTTCCAGATACTAAGATTAAGATGAGGTATAAATTCTTGAGAGGGATTGAGCAATTGCTGCACATTCATCGGCCGGCGGGCAACTCCTACCACAGCACATTTTTCTATCTTCTTTTCTTTGAGTAAGGTGTAGATTGCCGGAAAGAGATAGCGTTTGGCTAAATCACCGGTGGCACCGAAGATGATGAAGGTAACACCTCTTTTGTCCATAAACTAAAGAAAGAAGAAGGGGTTTAAATGGTTTTGGGTCACCGCTTCACAGAATCTTCAATTCCTTCAGCGCCTGCCCCACAAACTTATCTACTGATTTAATATCAATATTTTGATAGCCTTTGGAAATCCGTAATAATAATTCTGATTTTACCTTTGCAGTTATCTTCTTTTTAATATTCTCCCCATCTTTATCTGGTAAGAGAGTATTAGCAGGATTGATCTTTTCCCGATATTGTTGAGCAATCTCCCAACTATTCCTGATCTCTTTGACATATTTTTTGGCAATATCTTCATCAGCTATGGCTTTTTCTAAAATTCTGTGAATCACCGCATTAGCAGTATTGCCAACAAATAAAGTGATTAATTTGTTTCTGTTTTGAACCATTGTAATCATCCTCTTAGATTTCCCGCTTAGCTTTCTTTTTAATGCTGGCCATGATTTTCTCAAAAGTATCTTCATACATTAATTTATATCTTTTTAAAAATTCTTCTTTATCAAGCACATTACGCTTGATTTCACCAGTATCCTGCAGATTAAAAGCCCGCTTTATTTCCTGATCAACTTTCTCTTTTTTTACGTTCTTGGTTTTTAAATACTGGGCAATAGCTACCATATTTCTGGTCAAGTAATATTTTTCCTGACCATCCAGAAGATCAAAATTATCCAGCACCAGCTTGCTGTTGAGTAGATGGAGGTCTAATAATTTATAATCTATTTTTGGCTTAATTTTGTAAATCAGCCTTTTTTTGGCTACACATTTACTGAGCATCATTTGATAGAGGGGGTCGCTGGATAAACCCTGAATTAAGGTTTGACGGTCAAGTATCAGCAAATGGGGCGGAACTCCAGTTAATTCTTTGATAAAACATTTGATGCGGTTTATGCCCATACTTTCTTCTTTTTCTTCGGAAATAAGCAGAATATCTATATCATTAAAATTAAAACCATGCTCTAAAAATGATCCGGTGACGATGATATTGTCGTATCTTTCCCTATTTTGATTAATATGGCGAAAAATTTCACTGATTAGGTTCAATTTTAATGGTTCAAGATATGAAAGATGATAATAAAAAAACCTTTCCATCCGTCTTTGTTGGGATGCTGATTCTGTTTCCACCGGTTTAATCAGGACATAGCTGCCAATATCTAGTCCTGTTCGCTTTTTAGGCAAATAGATTTGATCCATGACGCTGCCGCGGCTAACCCTGCTTATAAGTTCCATTTTACGTAAAAATACGTAATACTATAAAAAGGTTGCGATGGCAGCTTATCAACAGAAATTATATCCAGAAGCCTAGTCTCTTTTTCACCCTTCACGCCATCACTGTAATCTCCTCTCCAAACAGCTTTGACGCTTCTGTGCAATACCTTTCAATATTTTGCTTAAAATAGGGTGGATGCTGCTGCTGAATGTGCCCTATTATATAGTACCCTAACGCCATCATCAAGCCATAGTCAGCATCTTTTGGCAGAGGAGCATTCCAACGATTGGTCTTTGTTCCAAAGAGAGTGTTCTTCCAGCCAAAACTGATAAACAATTCTCTATCCGAAGGAACAACAGCCTTGGCATGCTTTGCCTGTTCTACGGTAAAAACTCTTCCCGATACTTTGGCACCAAACAATTCATCAAACTTGGTCAAGAACATTTCACGGATAAGATCAAATTGGGGTGGAACAATTAGAAAGAAAGCATCATATTTTCCTAAATTTTTTGGAATTTTTATGTTGTTCAATAATTGCAATATAGCTTGCGGATTCTCTTTCGTCTTGGCTAGGATTAGTCCTAAGTACGTCGAAGTGTTATAGGTGTATGGTTCAGATTGTTTGGGAAAGATCAAAGTTTTATGTGCATACTTCTTCGCTAGCGCATCGGGATTATGAGTCAACAGGATAACTTCCTTTCCTCGTTTTTGTACTTCTTCGGCAATAATCGGTGCATGTTTCCCTCCAGAGGCAGAAATGAGGATACAGCCACCAATATCTTTGATTGTCTTTAATTTCTGTTGGTAGGTACTTTCATCGGCAAAGACGGCGTCTTTATCTGCAAAGAGGATTTTCCCGGTAACGAAGGCATTGCCGCTACCTACCACCAGAGGACGTTGATAATCTCCAAAATCCAAAGGCAGTAATTTATGAGAAGAAAATAGGTGTAGCGCGTTGAGGACACAGTCATTGAGATTGATTAATTTTTTTACATCCATGATTATCCCTTCGTCAACTCCAGATACTCTTTCACTACATCATTCGTAAACGTGGCCATCCCCTCATAAGTTTTGGAATGTTTTAATAAATCAGGAATGACAGTAAAAGGAATAGTTCCAATATGTGCTCCTACTAACGCAGCTTCGCGCACTTGCCGTGGATTGCGTAGTGATGCTGCCAGGACTTCTGTTTTTAAATTTGCATTCTTCAGAATCTGCACACATTGCCTAACTAAATCAACCCCAGACACAACTCCATGATCACTGAGCAATCTGCCTTTCTCCATCCAGCCGTGCGCCGGGAAATAATCTGATTTGTCAAATTTAATGGCATTGGTTGTTCGCAGATAATCATCTATCCTACCGGCAAAAGGACTGACAATTTTTGCCCCTGCCTTTGCTGCCAGCAGAGCTTGTTCCGGGATGAAAATCAAAGTGCAGTTTACAGGAATCTTTGCATTGGATAAAGCTTTAATTGCGGCTATCCCTTCAAAATGATTCGTATCTGCAGCGTTCAATGCTGGATTGACAGGAATTTTAATCAGCACGTTATGAGCGATAGGGTTAAACAAGGCATACAGCTTTTTTCCTTGTTCAATCATGCCTTTGACGGTGCGTTCCGTCACTTCTAAGCTCACAGGAGTTCCTTTTGCAATCTTGAGAATTTCCGTAAGATACGATTTAATATCCAGCTTCTGTCCTTTTTTCTTCCTCACGTCCACTGCTTTCTTTAATAAAGAAGGATTAGTGGTAATGCCGTCACATACTCCCCAGACATAGGCTTGTTTGATTTCGTCCAGATCAGCGCTGTCGATAAAGATTTTCATGATGGTATCACCGTTTCTTTCTCGCAAGTTTAGATTTAGTACGTTTAGTCTTTGAAAGGGCATTCATAATACTATCAGGATCAAATCCAACCATGATTTTACCGTTAATATCTAACACCGGCACGCCCATCTGTCCGGACTTTTTCATCATTTCTTGGGCTGCTTTCTCACTTGAAGAGACATCAACATTAGTGTACGCAATTTTCTTTGATTTCAAGAATTCTTTGGTTTTTTTACACCAGAGACAGGTAGGTGTGGTGTATATTTTGACGTTCATCATCTATCACCTCATTTTAATCTCTTACTGAATATATTGAGTTAGTTGGTTAGTTGGTTGGTTCTCTCTTTCGAGGTAATTATCCCAAAGCACTTTTTCTAAATTGGTTTCGTACCACAACGTAGGGTGGTCAACACATAACTCGGGATTTTTACGTATGAACATTTCTGCAATTAATGCCGGAGTGATACCAGAGAGGGGAATAGACAGCCCTTTCATGCTCTGAATTCTGGGGATATAATATCTCTGTTCAAGGTCATATTTCCCTTCAATCTGGAGAGTTTTTCTATCCACCGGGAATATTAAAGTGCTATTTTCCTTACCGATTACAGCAATTTCGTGGCTGGTGCCAAAACACCAATGTTCATGAGTAAATTCATTTTGATAGACCACAAAATAAATTCCTTCAGGGATACCAATAGTGGCTGGTGCGAGGATGTATGATTTTGGTTTAGTGGGTTCCACCGGTGAAGGATTAGGTGGTGCAACTTGCCGTTTTTTCCAAAATCGTAGCATATCTTATTTACTGGGGTATAACTATATAAAAATTGTGCTTGTTTTAAACAAAAGACGATTTCAATCTTAACGGGAATCTTTTCCCATGAAAAAAAGAGGCCGATAATTTTTACTTTATAACGCTCCTCTTTCTTTCAGCTCGACCGCCACTGCCGCCCCATATAATCCAATATTATAATCTTTAACAGCATAGACGGGAATCTGTTGCAATACTTCCTGTATCTTCTTGGTATGGATAAATTCGTCCTTAAATACTTTCCGCTGGAAGAGGGAGAGATTCTTGGCCGTAATCCCACCAGCCAAATATACTCCGCCAACGGCCAGCGCATCCAAGGCAAAATTCTTAGCACAACGGGCATAGAATCTGGTAAAGAGTTCAAAGGTGTCATGACAGAGCTGATCAGCATCCTGATGAAGTGAAATCAGTGCCGGATCGTAACCAGATTTCAGAATTTCCTGCTGAATACCCGTAGCAGGGGCATTGGAAAAATATTTCCCTGTTTTTTTCAGGAATTGATAGATGTTCTGGATTCCTTGTCCCGTCAGCAGGTCATCCCAGGCAATAACGGCATGCTGCTCTTTCTCTTGGATAAATTGGCCCAACGCAAATTCCTGCTCATTCTCCAATGCCGCGGAAGAATGCCCGCCTTCCGATGGCAGCGGAACATAGCTCTTTCGGGTTGTATCAAACATCAGAATACTTTTTCCCAAGCCCGTTCCTGCTCCCAGCAGCACTCTCGTCCCCTGCAGGACAGCGATGCCGGATTTCACGTCCACAATATCTTTCTTATCAACAACATCAAGACCATACGCCACCGCTTCAAAATCATTCAGCAGCACCGGCGTTATTCCGGTTTTTTCCGTAATGTTCCTGGCGTTAATTATCCAGGGCAGTTTGGTGATAGGAATTTCTTCCCGGATGGCAGAAACCGGGCCAGCTCCAGCAATCCCTATTTTTTTTGTTGTCAGGCCATGCTGCTTTTGGGCATAGTCCAGCACTTCTTTGACTAAAACAGAAAAATCGCTGATGGCTTTACTTTGAACATGAAGAGTTAAGAGCAGAATAAATTTGCCTGCTGTTGGCGTTTCATCATTTTCTTTGATAAACCCTAATGTAGTATTGGTTCCTCCGACGTCGGCAACAAGAAAGGAATTTCCAGGGGGAATAATTTTCTGATATTGCTGTTCTTGAAAGGGTAACATTTATTCCCTCAAGTTCATCCGATTTTTAACTTTTCCGGCTCCTTTCTATCTTTTGCTTTTCCCTCCTGCTTTCTTGATCGCTTCCGGGTCAAAGCCGACAATGATTTTACCGTTAATATCTAACACCGGCACGCCCATTTGGCCAGATTTTTTCATCATTTCCTGTGCTGCATCCTGATCATCAGAAACGTCAATTTCTGTATAAGCCATCTTTTCTTTTTTCAAAAATTCTTTAGTTTTCTTGCACCATTCGCAGGTAGGTGTGGTGTAAATTTGTATGGTGGGCATGGAATCACTTCTTTTTTTTTGACTTCATATTTTCTTTAATGCTTGAGAAATAAAGAAATCTTTATAAATCTCTCCCTTATTCATCAACAAGAACATGAAACGTAGTTCACGCCGTTGGAAGAAAAAGGGACAAATGCGCTGGAAGTGGCAGCGTAAGAAGATTAAGAAGGAAAAGCGCCGTAGGAAGTTGGCGGCGACGTAAATTTATGTTTCTTTTATGTACAATCTCATTGAGGCAACGACTTTCTCCTACTCATCTGTCATAAAAACTATTGCACACAAAATAAGATTAGAAGAAAAGGGCCAAAAGAATTGGAGGAATGGAGCAGGAAGAATAAGGTGAGATGGAAAAGTTAGATTAAAACCGTTGCATTCTATATAGTAAAAGTGCAAAATATTCGAACATGCACTTTTAGATATAGCTAGTATAAATACTAATATTAGTTTGAAAATTTACCACCCTAGCTATACATTGGCACATCAACTTTTTATTCCGTCTAATACATATCCTACATTTTTGCCAAGGCTTCCACCTAAAGAAGCACCTATGGCTGCTGTAATAACTTCTGAACCAATGGGTAGTGCTTTGTAGAATGCTGTGAGAACATCAGGAGCACATTTAATTGAATCTGCATATCCTGAAAGGCCAGATCCACAAAAATAGCCTATCGTAGCACCAAGTAATATTCCTGCATATGTTCCTTTGCATTTAAAGTATTCGTCTGCCATTTTGTAATTTCCTCCATTCTTCTTCTCTACTACCCCCAAAAACACCACAACTATATAAATCTTTCGTTACTAAATAGTAATAATCAGTGTTGTTGCTTACCACCCCCACAACATTTAAATATTAGTTTGGTTTTTCATACTAAAAATGAACCCTCTTAAGCCACTTTTCTTTGAACAGACCCTGCGCCATTGGCACTTTGAAGCTCTCGTGCAAGAATCAAAACTTAGCCGGGAGAGGGTGCATTTCTATCTTAAAGAATTACAAAAAAAAAGATTTGTCATCAGAGTAAAACCAAAAGGAAAAATGCCTTATTACAGTACTAATTTAGAAAATACCTCTTTTCGCATGGAGAAACGCCTCTTCGGCCTGACCATCTTACAAGAAAGCGGCTTATTTGATCATCTTTATGCCAATCCAGCGATAAAAACAGCAATTCTTTTCGGTAGTTTTGCGTGGGGGGATTGGGGCAGATCAAGTGACGTCGATTTGTTTCTCTATGGAGAAGATCAGAACTTTGAAAAAGGGAAATTTGAGCTCCTCCTCAAGAGAGAATTACAGGTGTTTTCATTTAATGTTCCTCAAAAGATAAAAGAAGAGCTGAATCCAGCACTAATCTCCAACATTACGAAAGGATTTAATATCAAAGGCGATTTAGAACCTTTTGAGGTAATTATTCATGCTTAACAACCTAGCTCAAAACATTTATGAACGCTCTGAAGCAGATGGATTGTACGAAGAATTACAGCAGGAATAAAGTAGAAGAGCTACAGCAAGAATAAGGAGGACACACATGAAACTCGGCTTTATTACTTGCTGGGTCTAATACCCCGTTGCTCTGCAACGATATCGGCAAGTAATAACCAGAAATCCGTGTTAGAAATCGCCGAATACCCCGCAGCTCTGCTGCGAGTGAGCGAAGCGAACGGTGGGTAGGCGATTTCAGGATTTCTGTGTTTATTGGCTTAGGACGGATGGGCATGAATATGGTCTTGAATTTACGGGACCATAAACATCAGGGGGTCGTGTTTTAAGATCGCTGCGAAAGATTTAAATAGAAGTAAGCCTAATCTTAC
>JAHFRS010000120.1 GCA_023266155.1 archaeon | reverse complement strand
AACGCCTTTCCAAGAAAGTGTAATGCCATACTTTAAGAATTGAGCTACGAGAAGTTGTTTTGCATCATATTCCCTAATCTTACGCCTTGCCATACCCGGCATTTATAGGGGGTAGTTTTAAATAAGTTATGGAAGAACTAATCCCCTCTATCCACAAGTTCTTTCTGCGGATGTTTTGACTTTTTCATGGTCTGTTGGAGCTATTTTGCGCACGTTATATAGCTCAGCAAGAGCATCTTCTAATCGTAAAGCAGGCTCTTTTGGTTCTGGCAGATAAATTCCCGTGGCAGTAAGCAGATGAACGTCAAGAGTTTGGATGTTTCCCTGATGCGCAGGTGGCCCAACACGAAGAAGCACTCCTGTTACTTCCATTTGCGCATTGATGGCTTCATATCGATGAGGAGCGCAAACCATACCGATAGCGTTATGATGATGGTAAAAATTGGACGTGGTCTTTTTGGTTGCACAAGACATTTAAAATTGATGGTATTACAAGATAGAGAATGGAAAATTATTTATAGTCTCTTGTTTTCTTCTTCACAAAATGAGGCTGAACGTAGGTTTCTTAATTCTTCTGTTGATGGGTATTCTTTTCCTCGTCAGTTGTGTTCCTCCTTCACAACAAAGTGAAAAGTCAGCTTTTGCCGGATTAGCTATCTCTAAAGGTTGTTATGATACAGATGGTGATGGATATGGAAAAAGTGGAAGTTTAATTACCACTTGTTCCGGTTCCAGAACTCAGTTTGATTGCAATGATAACGATAGAACCATTAATCCCGAAGCGCGGGAGATCTGTAGAAATAGAAAAGATGATAATTGTAATGGCAAAACGGATGAAGTTGGTTGTATTCCTCTGCCCATTCCCGTTCCTTTAATTTCTGGATGTACACCCCGTACGGAGATTTGCGATGGAGTAGATAATAATTGTGATGGTGCAGTTGATGAAGGTACTACTTGTGTGGTAAATTGTACTGATACTGATGGAGGAGATAATCCGATTATTGGCGGTGTAACAACAACTATATATCCTCCAGGAATGTTAACTGAATATCCCACTGGTACACGTGTTAGGGCTCCTGATACCTGCCTTCCTGGCGATGTCATGCTTCGAGAAAGAAGATGTGAACCTACCACTCAAACATCTTACTCTGGAAATACAGATGCGATTGCTTATGTGAATTGTTCTACTATCGGACCCGGATTTACCTGCTTAACCTATATTGATTTTTACGCTATCGGATATTGTGGTTCTGCGACTGCAATCGTTCCTTCTTGCACCGACAGCGATTCTACCAATTGGCCTGCCGACCCTAATCCTTCTTTTATGGTAGGGGGAACGGTGACTGTAGTTACTTCTTCTAATGACAGATTAACGTATACGGACACCTGCGTTTCAGACGGAACAACAGATCTCTTTGAAAACCTTTGTGATGGTACTAATAGAATACAAGTTGATACCTCTTGTGCTGCTCTGGGAACTGGATATCATTGTATCAATAGTGCCGGTGGATCTTATTGTGGCAGATAAAGAATCATGCTCAACGCCGTTACCTTTTAATACCAGTTCTTTCTGAGGCACTGTATGAGCTCCTGTGAACTTTGCGGAAGGCTAGGACAGATTGTGACAGCAGAAGTAGAAGGGGTAGAACTGAAAATCTGCCAGTTATGTGCAAAACATGGAACAATCATCCGGCAAACTCAGCAACGTCATGCCTTCATTCGAGGACCAATCAAAAAGGAAGAGCCAGAATATCGAATCGTGGATAATTTTGCAGAGTTGATTCGAGGGGCGCGAGAAAAAAAAGCTCTTTCGCACGCAGATTTTGCCAAATTCCTGAATGAAAAAGAAAGTGTGGTTGCCCATTGGGAAGCGGGAAGCTTGAAACCCGGTATTGAGGCGGCACAGAGATTGGAAGCTAAATTGGGTCTCAAGCTTATTGTGGTGGAAGAAGCAGCGCCCGTGAAGTTAGACCAGCAGCGAAAAGGAGATGAATTAACCTTAGGCGACTTTGTTAAAGTCAGGAAAAGAAAATAAATTCTACATGAATGTTATTACTCCATATACTGCTATTGCTAACACTCCCCCGCTCACTACGTCAATCCAGTCATGTTTCTTCAGATAAATACGGGAGTAGCCGACCAACAGGGCCACCATCATGAAAAATGTCGTCAGGAACATTGTTCCTTTTCCGATGATTAAAGCCATAAATAAAATCCTTGCCATATGCCAGCTGGGGAAGGAACAAGCGTCAATTCTCTGAATGAAAGTATGATGTTCTTCTTTCCGCGGCCGGTCTTTATAATAGAATGTTCTTATCAGCAGGATCGCCAGAAATGTCAATCCAAATCCGCTGATCAGATTGAAGGCTATTTCCCGTTCTCTCAGCAACACGGCGAGGATAGTTACCAAGAGATAAAATAGAAATCCGCCAAAAGTAGTTAGATCCCTCCAGAAAGCGTCTTGGTGTTTTTTGATGAATGGGTTCATACTTCAAAGAAATATTTACTGTGTTATAAACATTGCCCCCCAAAACTTTATAAAACCAGCCGGTACCGTCTCCGCATGGAAAGAGGTATCGCTTTATTATCTGGTGGCATTGATAGTCCTGTCGCTATTCATCTGATGCAAAATAGGTTGGAGATCATTGCTGCGCACTTCCATCAACTGCCATTGACGGATGAGAAAGAGCTTGAAAAAGTCAAAGAGTTAGTGAAAAAATTAGGGATACGGAAAGTGTATCTGGTGCCTTTTGCTCTGGTGCTGAAAGAATTAGTGGAGAAATGCCCGCATAAGAATTATTATATCTTATCCAAGATCATGATGATGAAGACGGCAGAGATGATTGCTGCACAAGAAGATGCCACTTACTTGATTACGGGTGAGAATCTGGCGCAAGTGAGCAGTCAGACGTTGAGTAATCTTACCAGTATCACTAAGAATGTGTCGCTGGAGATATTCAGGCCAGTGCTGACGTACGATAAGCAGGAGATTATTGATTTGGCGAAGAAAATAGGAACGTATGAGATATCCAAAGGCCCGGAGATTTGCTGTTTACTTGGGCCAAAAAGCCCGGCAACCAGATCTGATGTTGAAGAGATAAGGAAGGAACTTGAAAATATTGAGGTTGTTAGATTAATGAATGAGAGTTTAGAGAAAGCAGAAGTGATAAATTCATAAAGAAAACAAAAAATAATTTTTCCCTGAGGAAATAATTTTCATTTCATATTATCTGCAATCCATGTCAGAAGCTGGTCTATGGAATAATCCCTGTGCATACCATCCCACACCGAATCAGCAGCGTCAGCATATCTATCATATAGTTCTTGTGATTCCTTTACTGCTTTTGTGCAAAAAGTAGCTTGAAAAACAATGTACAAAGTAGTATTAAGATAGGCTTTTGCTTTGCTCGGGTCAGATTCCATGCCCGCAATTAATGTTTGACGATACTCTCCCATTTTGTTGGAAATAGTAGAAGGCAAATCTTGCATACTCTTGTCAAGAAGAAGAGGAACATCAGGTGTAGGCGGGACTTCGCCGGTTATTGCAATATATCTTTCTTTAACTACTTCATATAACTGAGATGCTCCTCGTACATAATCATCAAGATTATCTGCCATTTGGTAGGGATTAATCGACTACTTTATAAATGTTTTCACTACTTCTGAATACTCTTTATAAAAAGATTTATAAATAATTGGAGTGAATTGGCATGAAAGCTGGAAGTCTATTTAGGGAAAAGTGCGATATTTGGATGCAAAGATTGAAAAAGTTACTCCTTGGACCAGAGTTTAATCTACCTTTTGAAAATAGGGGATCTAAAAATGATAGGAATTTAAAATGTCTTTATGTACAATTGTAGGGATGGGACCAGGAACAGGATATGCGGTTGCACAAAGGTTTGGGCGTGAAGGATTTACCATTGGTATGATTGCCAGAAATGAAGATCATTTACAACAACATGAGCTGGCTCTCTATGATCAGGGAATTTCTTCTTCCTCTGCTGTTGCCGATGCGGGAAATTTTCACCAGCTTAGACTGGCTCTGGATAAAATTGGAACCAGCACCCAAGTATTAATCTATAATGCCGCCGTGGTTGAGAAATCTACCGTCGGGAATATTGATGCTGAGAAATTAGAGTATAATTTTCGTGTCAAT
>JAHFRS010000119.1 GCA_023266155.1 archaeon | reverse complement strand
GAGGAAGAGCACACTTTTACGGACATTGCTGTAGGGCAGGTACAGAGCGCTGACGTCACGATTCCTGTTGAATATACTCTGATCAGCTAAGCACTTTTTCAGCGGAATTCACCAAGAGCGTATTTCTTCAATGGCTCAAGCTTTGAGAAATCTGAGAGAAGCCAGAAGTTTCTAGAGTTTCAAAAGCAAAAAAGCTTTGGGAAACCTTTTTAAATAACCCCCTTCTAAGAGAAGAACATGTCCAAGCAAGAAGTCAAGGTCGAAAGTCGCATTAAAGTCAAAAAGAAATCTTGGTACCGGATTTTAGCTCCCCAACAATTCGCCAGCAAGGAAATCGGTGAGAGTTATTTGACTGCACCAGAAACAGCTATCGGCCGGTTCGTGAAAGCTAATTTAAAGGATTTAACAGGCAACGTTAAAGACCAGAATATCTATCTGGTGTTCCGCATTGACCGGATGGAAGGAACCGCCCTGAACACCTCCGTCGTGGGCTATGAGGTCATTTCCTCATACATCAAGCGCTTAGTGCGTATCAATGCCAATCGTCTCGATGACTGTTTCCAAGCCAAAACGAAAGATGGTAATACCGTCATCATCAAAACGTTTGCCATCACTTCATTTAAAACCAAACGAAGCATTCAGGCTAAATTGCGCAAGCAATCCCAGGAATTCTTTCGGGAAGAGATCGGCAAAGTTAATTTTAGCGTTTTTATGACTGATCTAGTGGACAACAAAGTTCGGGCGGCGTTAAAGAAAAAGTTGGATAAAGTGTACCCGCTGCGGGAAATCATCGTGCGGGTCTTGTCACTTCAGGGAAAAGAAGCTACTCCGGGTTCTGAAGCTGTTCCTCAGCCGGTGAGTTCCGATGAAACGACGGATGAGTCCCTTCCTGAATTAGTTGCTGTGGAATCTCCTGCTGAAGTCATAGAAGTTGAACAAACCGAGGAAGAAGCGGTGGCAGTATAATTGGCACAACGATTGTTCTGACTATGAAATTTTTAGTTTTCACCGATATTCATGAAAATCGTCAGGTTCTGAAAGACTTAGTGCAGCGAGCCAAGGGGAAGGATATTAATTTTGTCATCTGTACTGGTGATTTCTCTAATTTTGGCCATGGAATTCATGTTGTTTTTCGGGCCTTTGAGGAGCTGGGCAAGAAATTTATTGTCATCCCTGGAAATCATGAAGAAAAAGAAGGCTTTCTTGATGACGCTATTTCCCGTTATTCCCACTGTATTAATCTTCATGATCGGACGATGGATATTGATGACTATCTATTTCTGGGCCATGGTGGCGGTGGCTTTTCTCCTGAAGATGTGGCCTTTCGCAAAATCGCTCGTGAATGGTATGGCAAATATAACGGCAAGAAAATCGTGCTGCTCACTCACGGTCCACCCTTTGGCACAGCGTTGGATTTGATTGGTCCCCGTCATGTCGGGAATTATGATTATCGTAAATTCATTGAACGAATCAAGCCGAAGTTGGCGATTTCCGGTCATCTGCATGAAACGGTGGGCAAGCAAGATACCATTGGCCCGACTCGTTTAGTCAATCCCGGCTGGGATGGGATGGTGATTGAGTTGAAGTAGAATTCACCGCCTCAACAAACACCTTCTTCACATTAATGGCAAGGCCCTTCTCTTTAGTATTAATCTCCACACCCGACATCAGTGCTTCACCGATAGCAACTAACTCTCCTTTTAACGTCATCACTGCCACAGTCTCGCCTTTGCGAAAATTCTCCAGTTTGCTGATACCAGGAACAGCCACATCCCGGCCGTGTGTTACACTTTTAATCGTTGTATCAAAAATCCAACATTTTGGCAGATGTCGCAACGCATTTTCAATCGGTTGAATGCAGTGTAATAGTAATTTAGTATTATTTTCTTCTGTGTAGAAATGATATGCGTCTTGCACATCATTGAGCGTAACTAAATCATCTTTCTCAGTGAAAGGTCCTGCCTGAGTTCTCCTGAGTTCCGCCATATGCGCGCCTGTTCCTACAGCAATTCCTATGTCATGGCAATATTTTCTGACATAGGTTCCTGCCTGGCACTTGATACGAAACAGCACGTCCTGTTCTTTGATTTCTAATATTTCCACTTCATAGATCTCCCGGGTGCGCTCGACTCTTTTGACAGCACTTTTAATCGGCGGCAATTGCCTGATTTTCCCGGTAAATTTCAACATCGTTTCACGGATTAATTCTTCTTCCACTTCTTTATGAAGGTGCATTAGGCAGACATATTCTTTAGGAGCTGTAAGCAGAAATTGTGTGATTCTGGTAGCTTTACCTAAAGCAATCGGCTGCACTCCCGTCACGTGTGGATCTAATGTGCCAGAGTGTCCCGCTTTATCGATATGGAGAATTTTTTGAACATAATCGGAGACTTGATGGGATGTCGGTCCTTTTGGTTTATCAATGTTGACGATACCGTATTGGATCAATTCTTCTGAAGTTCGTTCTGCCGGAGATTTACCAGATTCACCAATGGCTTCTTTTTTGATAAACAGTTGCCGCTTTTCCATTCAGAAACCAATATTAGGAACACTTTAAAAAACTTCTTCAGAAAGAATTTCACTCATTCTTGCGGAGATGCTGCTTCTTTAACTGTCTTTTTTTCTTCTTGACCAGTTTTAGCCACATCAGACTTTATCTCAACATGCGGTTCTATTCTTGCTTTCTTTTCTTTTTTCTTCTCTTTACCAACTTCTTTCTGTACACCAAACAGTTCTGCACGCACCACGTCTTTCTCTTTTTTGGCCGTTACTTTGACTTTATGCGGCGGATTCTTGATGCCGTGCTTCCACAATTCATCATTGAGACTTTTTTCCAGCCGGACATCTTTCGCTTTCATATGCTTTTGCAGAAATTCTTTGACCGCGACGACCGCTTTTTCCGTACGTTTCCAATGGCCTACTTTACGAAATTCACGACGTAAAGGGATGGTATAAATACGTTCCAGCAGGACTGTTTTGTCGTCTTTGGCCATGGTTATGGGTTAATCCTCGTTCGCCGCCAGGAGCGTTTAACATGCGTATGTCCGGAAGGATGTTTCCTTTGTCCCGGGCCGTGAATCTTAAAGACCGTCCAAAAAGGCGCCCATTTGGTCTGCCTTCTGCGCCTGATTAATCTGATCTTTTTTGCACGAGGTTTGAAGGTGGTCATGGTTCACATCGCTCCACTAAGGCCTAGTCCATTTAAATAGATGCCAGAATCAAGTTGTGGCGCTCGAAAATGTATTTGTATATACCTCTTTTCGTTTGCCTGTCTTTCTGCTTCGTATGCTTGCTGTGCTTCCAGTTCTAATGCTGATTCTTTTTGATGTTCTTCAATGATATCGGCGATACCACCTTTCGTGAACGTGATATATCCTGCTCCAAAACCAATACTTCCAACTGCAAGGGTGAATCCAACCTGACGGATTTTATCAGATAAAGTCATTTTCTTTATTCACCTTGCTGTTCTGCTTTTCCTAATTGAATGGCAATCTGATCTAAAAAAGAAGTGCCTTTGGCCGTCAAGACTCGGCCTTTATGCGCGCCTTTCTGCGTCTGCTTGATCAACTCTGACTTTTCTAATTGCTGTAAAATTTTGCGGATGATAGACCCTGACGCTTTAAAGAAGGCTTCCGGCTGATGCCCTCGGTTTTTCTTGCCGCCATATTTGGTGCGTAACTTTTCCGTGCCAATGGGACCTTGCTTCGCCACCAGCCTTAACACCGACGCAGAACGAAAATACCACCAATCAGGGCTCTCCGGATGACGATCTTTATGATGGCCAGTTTTGACAAATTTATCCCAGACCGGCGGCTTGACGAAGTGCTGTTGTTTCAGTGCTTCAGCCGTTTTAGAGACTAATTGTTGTGGATCTGCAGCCAGGATATGCGTCATGGAAGCGTTCAGCAGGGGTTTCTTTATAAAGTTTACGGGGGCGCCGGGGGAGAAAAATGCCGGATATGCAGGATAGAAATGTTTATATAGGACAAAGATTTTCTATAACTCATCATGAGATTCAAAAAGGGTGTTGTTGTTACTTTCCTCTTATCATTTCTCAGTTTATTAACTGCCTGTACTGCGACGGGTTTGCCTTCCGGGATTGAAATATGGAAAAAAGTGTTGTGGTTTGGCACGCTAGGTTGGTTGGGATCTACTGAAAGTCCCATG
>JAHFRS010000118.1 GCA_023266155.1 archaeon | reverse complement strand
GCAGGTTAATGCCAGGCGGTAAATCAGACTGCTTCACCAGCCGAGAACTGCTATCTGTTTTGGTGGGAGTTGAATGCTCGTCAGATTTAGAATCTAATCTTTTGCTGTCCAGGTTTTGCAATATACTGATACTTGTGGAGAGTCGAGGACTAGAAATAGCATTGGTAAGGATATTCTTATCACGCGACGACAGTAAAGAGACAGAGGAACCCCGTAATAATGATAGTGGATTAGAATCCTTAGGTAAGGTGGTGATAGTTTCTGGACTCTTGCTCTTACTAGATAAACCCATTACTATTTCATCGAGTTTTCGTCTCTTCTTTTCTTGTGGATGCAAGTGTTGCAACTGTTCAGCTAATCTCTTTTCAGCAGCTCTTAAAGGATCATCAAGCCTGGGTCTCCCTGGCCCTCTCCTAGGAGGTGGAGCTAAGGAGTCGCCCATGGGATTATTGTTAACAGGTCTAATGGTTAGGTCTAATGAACCCTGAAGGGCCTGGAGTTGCCGAAGTGCATTAGTGTCACTGGCAGAGAGTTTGTCACGGCCTTCCGATTCCAAGAAAGAACGGAGGCTGCTTGCTGATAATGCACTCTTGTTGAGGCCAAGTGTGTGGTGAAGGTTTGGATGCAACAAAGCTTGGATATGAGCTCGTTCAACCTCAGCAGATTCGGCTGCTCGCTGTTGCCGTTCATTTTCGTGTAGCTGATGTTGTTGGTGTATCTGTTGCTGCTGGTGTTGCATCTGCTGATGATGCTGAATAAGCGGATCTCTGTTCTCAGAATCGTTCGTTAAGAAATATTTATCCACTGGCCAGCGCGATTTTTCAACGGCATACATTATGTGTTCGACGCGGTTTTGAATCGCCCTCTCCTTCGGCCACTTGATAGGGTTTGCTGCGGACTGAGCAAGGAGTTGGGCCACTGTCGGCTCACTCGATGCAAGGCTGTCGATGTTAGCGGCGCCAAGCTTTGCCATGGCTTCGTCCATTTGTTGAAGGCTCATCAAAGCATTCTCTTTCCTAGGAACTTCTAAATGCACAATCTCATCTTCTGAGTCGTCTTTCGGTTCAGATTTATCATCGTCACTTTTGGTGTTCAATTGAACAGCTTCCTGTTCTTCGGCGATATCAATATTTTCATTTGCAGCGTCAATTTCATTTTTGTCATCAGTTTTGACAACAGAACTTTCCACCTCATTAGTATAGTCTTTTTCTAATTTAGTTTCGTTATCGTCTTTTATATCTGGCTTGATTTCGTCACGATCTCCATTCTCTTGCTTTGTACTTAGAGAAATAATTTCTTTTTTGATGTCATCATCCCTTTCCTCCGATTTTGGTTCAGCTAAAGGTTTCTCCTCTTTATCTTCATCAGAAGGCTCTTCTTTTTTAACAACAGAAGCATCATCAACCTCGTCCATTTTCTTCACAAGCGCATCATCACCAATTTCCATCTTTTCTTCCATTTTTACTTCAGTTTGAATTTCGGGATCAACAGATTCCACCTCGGCAGATTCTTTTTTGGTAACGTCATCTTCCTTTCTGTTCAGATCCGTTTCCATCGACTCCTCCTCAGATCTCTTTGCTTCTGAATTCTCTTCAGAAGTTGCATCTTTTGGAAGTTCATTATTTTCCGAATTATTATCAACGTCTGCGACTATTTTATCAGATTCTTCAGCATCCATGGCCTCTTCACTCTCTGTTGTGAATTCCTTGCGTGGATCTTCAGATTTAGAAGCGTCCTGTTCCTTGTCAGTTGATGAAACGGGACTTTCATCTTTCGATTCAGAACCTTTCTCTGTGTTATTAGCTGCGTCTGTATTGCTCTCAACAGTATCTTTAGCTTCATTTTCCTGCATTTCTGATACTTTTTCTTCAGTTTTGTTAGGCGATTTTTGTAACTCTTCTTGTTTCTTTTTCTGTTCTTTAGCTAGTTGTTTTCGCTTATCTTCCTTCTCTAACTCTTCTTTGAAGAACTTCTCCATCAGTTTTCTTCTTTCTGATTGAGTGATGAGCGGTTCACCAGAATTGTGACGTCGTATTATCTCTCTGAAGCAGAGCTGACTGTCGTATAAGATATAGTAATCTGTTCGACCCAATCCATGCCTGCAGGGAACATAAAAACAGAGTAAGCATGCAAACTGAACTATCGTTATAAAAGCCCAGTACATTTAAATTATTTGTAAATTTATACTATATTGAAAATACAAATTGTCATCAAAAACATAGAACAGGTGATTCAATAATAAAATATCATCTCAACCCTTTATAGCATAGGTGGCCATATTTGGTCACTCCTATCTGTGAGCGCAATCGTAACAATATTATTCTTAGCACACTCAGAACAGCACAATGCCAAGTGAGTAAATATGATCACTTTAGCCATAAAAGGATAAATTTTGAACATAATAGTACTTTCCACTTTGATCTGTTTACTGACCTGGCAACTCCCTTGATGAGATCCAGATCATGTTTGCCGGGTATCCACCAGCTGGGCATGTCCTTAGACGGCAAAGCGAGACTAAGGGCATGTTCCAGAGCAGGGTTAGGCAGCACGTCATTGCGCAGTCGGTTGAGCAGGTCCACGCGTTCCAGGACACGGCGCGCCCGCTCCTCCGGCAGACGATCAACGCCAACGGCGTAGATCTCTGACAAACGATGCGATAAAAATCAGCAAACGGTCCCCAAAATCGTCTCGTGCATAGAATGCAGCAATAACATCATCAGCAAATTTGCGCCAGTCATAAATAAAAAAAATAATATATATTTAATAACATCTAATTAGAATATAATTTATTATTATGTTACTTACTTGCATTTTCTCCCTCAGACAAGCGGATGCCACACTGTCGTTTGCACATGGCCATAAAGGCTCGGAAATATTCGGACAGAGTTTCGTCATATTTCTTATCCAATCGGGACAGCTGTCTGAATTTGGTCCAATCATATCGTTTCTCCTTCCTGGATGGCAAACAGTTTTGAATTATATAAAAACCTTTGCACTCAATTATCCATGATTATCGATAATAATTAAAAATACAGTGCATGTAGATATGTATATAAATAACCGTGAATGTATTTTGTTGATACAGTGTATAGTTTGGCAATATATTATCTACATCACATGAAATAATAAATTAGCTAACCTGATATACTCCACGCCGTATGTGGAGATGGTGCGATAAAATTCAGCCTGCTCTCTATTGCTCCACCGCCTTTGGTTGTAGTCGGAACGTCGCAACTCCCGCTCTCGGATGTACTCGGCCATTCGCTCGCGACGGAGGATTTTATCAGCCAAGAAGTGATCAAAGCCCTGGCAAACATGGTCAAAACATGAAATACACCATGGAAAAGATCTTCACAGGATATATTGGCAAGAAATAAATAACGGAACGTGATAACATTTTGGTTTGTAATGTCCAATGCAATATGAGGACGCCAGCTAATCATTACCTTGACTTCATTTCTCATCTCAATTTTTCTGTTGCTCCGTTGATAGGAAGTAACGACTCTTCTCAGTCGACCGTTGATATCAGACGCTGATGGGTAAGACAAGTACAGCTTGTTTGGGTCTTTACCGTCCCCATCTTTGCTTAGATCGTCTTTATCATCCTTGTCTTTGTCGTCCTTGTCTTTCTCATCCGATTTATCATCGTCGGAGCGTGTGGTGGAGCACGACACAGCAGGACTTGATGGCAATGGAGTGTGGTTAGAATCTTCATCGTCCTTGTCCTCATCTTTATCATCTTTGTCGTCCTTCTCCATATCCTCCTCGTTGCTATAACATGGAACGATCAATAAATATATAACACAACACTCAGCGACTGACAAACTGGGAAAGAGACGATTCACAACTTCATTAGGCTTCCTTTATACTTTTTGTATAGATTGTGGAGCTGGGGTCTTTGGACCGATAGGGTGTAAATCGCTCTCTCCCAGCCATGCATCGTAGACATTTTTTAAATAATTAAAATAGTAATAAAAATATTATTGATTTTATTAACATTCTCACCATTCGTACAGGAGTGTTCACGATATCATCAAACTTCCCACCATTCGTACAGGAGTATTCAGTGTACACGATATCATCAAACTTCCAACCATTCGTACAGGAGTGTTCACGATATCATCAAACTTCCCACCATTCGTACAGGAGTGTTCACGATATCATCAAACTTCCA
>JAHFRS010000117.1 GCA_023266155.1 archaeon | reverse complement strand
AAACGTTGGGCGGAATTGTGGACGATAACGCCATTGGCGATGAAGTTTCTATTTTCAACTGCAAGATCAATTAATCTAAATTTTCCATGCTGTTGTTGGGTATTAATTACAACTGATTCTTGGGCTTGGTCGCTTACTTTAAAGATGGTATCTCCAACTCTTAATTCTTTGGCAGGAATTTCTTCTACTTGATTTTCTGTTCTAACAAAAAAAACATGATCTTCTGAACAACGAACTGTGGCATTGTCCGTAGTAATTTCATACAGTAAATCTTTTTCCACTTCCCATTTATCAATTATTTCTGAAGAAGAAAAAGTATTATTTTTAAAATCGTACGTTAGGACTTTTTCACCGATGTCAAGATTCGAGATTGTTACATCTTTCTGTAGATCTATTTTAACGGACGTATTAGGTACTAAGCACTGTCCTCCCGCTTTAAATTTCCCCGGCACTTCTGAATGCGTCTTCTGCAATGGAATGATGGTTTTGCCTTTCAACAATGCGAGAATCGCATCCCGGCGATCTAAAACTACCAGCGCATAGACATTATGCTCTACTAACATTTCTTCCAGAATATCAGTCACAAAATTCTTATCGCAGCGATAAATGCGAATATTTAACGGCACAGGCGGCTCAATACTCCAGGCGCGAAAATCCTGCTTGCCTTCCCCTGCCGCCACGTTGCCGGAAAAGGCCGCCAAGCCATGAGGCGGCGTGGACTTATACGTCCGCAAATGTTGAACCATCTTCTCTAATGCCGCCTGGACATTTTTTCTAGTGGAAGCAGATTTGATATTGGCAGCTGTACCCTGTTCCTCACCTAAATGCTGCGTAATCTTAAACAATTCATACCCGGCGGGAATGTAGACGGAGACAAATTCAGTATGGGGAGCGCGGTAACTCTTCAGCTCCCTGATCATTTTCTTCAAGACCAATTTCTGCTGGGCAGTTAACGAAGCCATGAAAACAATAGATTCCTGTCGCTTTATAAAGATTTGCGGATTTTACGGAGCAGAACCGGGAAAGAGAAGGGTTTTCCGGTGTCCAGAACAATGATGGGATGTCCCTGCTCCTGTGCTTCTTCCAGACAGACCTGAAAGATTTCGGCATCAAGATTCTCACGAATTTTTTGGGGGGGATAGGTTCGTTTCTTGAGCCGTCGCTGTAACTGCTTTACATCAGAACAAGTTAATACCAGACAGAGCGTCACCAGTTTCTGTGGCAGATGATGAGCAAGATGTGAATCAACAATCAGGCCTTTTGGAGAAGAGGATAATTTCTCTTGAACTAAACGGGTAAATTTTTGCGGAGCGACATCGTAACAGTGTTTTTGGCGGTTATAACGGGTGGCCAGCTGGTGGTAATAGTGATGAAGATCAAGCCGGTTAAAGCCTAATTTTCCGGCTAATTTTTTGGCCAGCGTGCTTTTTCCGGTGCCGGGCGTACCGGTGATGATCAGTAATTTTTTGTCCATATCGAGAAAGAAAGAAAACCTGATATAAATAACTACCTACACTTCATTCTTATTCTGCTTGTCCTGTTCCCGATGCAGCTGATGATGATGCTGCATGAATTTATGCACCAGATGGCGGTGCAGCACCGATTCAATAATCAAAATAAGTACGAACAGAAGCACGACGTAGGCGACCAGAAACAATAAATCAAGCCATATCGATTGTAGGGAAGAACCAAAAATAAAGATTTCCCGAATCATTTTCTCAGCCAGCACAAAAGGGCTATAAAACGTAAATTCCCGCAGCTGAGGGGAGATGGTTTCCAGCGGCAGAACGACACCGGAAAAGAACAGTAACACACTGCCGGCAGAAATGGACGCTAACACACCTGTCTCTTCCGATGTAAACGCATAGCCGATGGCCATGCCTAAGAAGGTAAAGACGGAGGCTGCCAGAAATAAAATTAACGCAATAGCCGGAAGAACGGCCGTAATTTCCCGTAGGAAGAACAGGGAGATAAACAGGATGATGATGATCTGTACCAGCACTAAAGCCAGAGTTGTCAGGTAAATAGAGAAGATAAACGTCGTTTTCTTGACCGGCAGGAAATAGTTTCGCACAAACGCCGGGCTGTTTTTTTCCATCATCACCAGGATTGTTCCCAGCAATAATGATGTGAACATCACCACCAGCACCAGCAGCGTTGGGAAGGTATAATTCAGATAAGTACTTTCCTTGCTGACTTTTTCAATATGAGTAATAATCGGGGCAGTAATGGTTCCGGCTTCCGTAACTTTTAACGAATCTAAATTTTCTTGTATCGTCGTTAACGCTGTCTGTAACGTATCTATCGAAGCCATACTTTCACTCAAGCTAGCCGCAACTGTATTCAGATTAGTCCCACTGGTGCTCACCGCACTGGCGGCAGTCGTCAGTTTCGCATTCGTATTCTGCAGGTCAATCTGTAAACTTTCCAGCAGGGAAGTAACTTTATCTAAACTGACGTCTCCCGAACCGGTCACCAGCGCCAAGGCGGCATTAAGTTGGCCATCGGCAGTGTCCAGCAACGCCTCAACCGGAGCTCGATCAGAGCTGCTCATGTTGGTATCACTCAGGGCTGATTTGGCCTGCGCCACGCTTTCTAGTCCAGCTGTAATTTCAACTGAAAGGTTCGTTTTAAAGGTGCTGAGCAGAGATAGATCGTAGTTGGACGTGGAAGCGCTCAAATCAACGCTGGAGAGACTGCTTTTCGCGGATTGCGCTGATGAGGAGGCGGAAGAACTTTTATCTTTAATTATTTGTATATCATTGGCCCGTTCTGCCAAAGTTGATTTCGTCTGGCTGATACGCGTCAATAAATCCTGGGTCAATCCCTGAGAAATTTCCTGCGCTTTAAAATTAAATTTGCTTTGAAGCGTCTGCTGGATCATCCAGACGACATTGATGCGGCTGGGATCAAGGTAAAACGTAACTTCTTTCGGTGTATTTCCCTCCACCTGCAAACTTTCTGGCAGGGATAGACAGGTATGAAGCGCGCCCACTTTGATGTCCTGAACACAATCTTCAATGGACGTATCGTATTTAACGACGCGGAAATCCTGTTCCTGTAATAAGGTGATGATGGAATTGACATCGCCAGAAAATGTCGGAGCGTAAATGCCGATGTTTAACCCATATTGTGAAGACGTGTTATAGGCTAAGCCGAGAATCAGGATGATCAGCAACGGGCCGAGGAAAACTATTAACGACGAGCTTTTGGCCCGAAGTAATAAGCGCAGGTTCTTTTTTGTCAGCAGCCAGAGGGAGTTCATGGTTTGCTCGTGATTTGTTCAAAGATTTCGCCGAGACTGGGCTTTCTCATGTCCAAGTCATGTAGGTAAAGGTTTTCCTCTTTAATGTAGCTCAACAAACCTTTGACCGTTCTATCAACGTCCAGAGGATAGACAATCAACTTACTGCCCTGATCGACAATTTTCTTGACGGGCAATGTTTTCAGGAGAGCAATAATGCGTTCACGACTATCACCTGGGCGAAGGCTCAACGTAAAATAATCTTTCAGGAACGGTTTCTTGACTTCATCGATCAAACCTTGACTATGCAGCCGGCCTTGATGAATAATGGCAACTTTGTTGCAGATATTTTCAATGCTGTCAAGATGATGAGATGCAATGATGATGGTCACGCCCTGCCGGCTGGCTTCCTGTAATAATACCAAGATTTCCTGCTGCAACACCGGATCAAGGTCAGCGGTCGGCTCATCTAACACCAGAATTTTAGGTTTATGAGCTAAACTACAGGAAATATCCAGCCGTTTCTGCATCCCTCCCGAGAGATGTTCCGCTAATTTGTCCCGATGCTCATACAAATCTGTAAATTGCAAGAGAGTTTTGATGTTGTTGATCAGCAGATCACGCGGCAAGCCGTATAATTGCCCAAAATGGAGTAAATTTTCTTTTACCGTCAGTTTGTGATAATAGGAATTATGCTGTGGAGTAAAGCCAATATATTTCTTAATTTGTGCCAAATGGACATTTAGATCTTTCGGCCCTTGGGTTATCTTAGAATAGAACAACACTTGCCCTGCGGTCGGTTCCATGAAACCAGTCAGCAAGTTCAGTAAGGTCGTTTTGCCTGATCCTGATTCACCGATGATACCAAAGATATCGCCTTCCTCAATGGTGAGATTGACATCCTGCAGAATAGTACTTTTGCCGAAATCCTTTCTCAC
>JAHFRS010000116.1 GCA_023266155.1 archaeon | reverse complement strand
TCATTTATGGTGATGAGTGCTTTAAGACGCGGTTCAAAACGAGCAAGCTGATTTGGATATCTGGTAGTATAGAGATCTTCAGCGAGTGTATAATCAGGGTGAATCATGCAATTATCCACCAGCAGGAAATCGTATTTGGGAAGAATTTTTTCGAGAGTTATCATTTCCTCTGTTTCTGCAGACACGGCTGAGGCAGTTTGTGAATCCATATCTCTACTTTATAACCTTTACTTTTAAACTTTTCTCATTATTATTTGATAGTGGTGCTACTATCTTAAATAGTTTAAAGTTCGTCTAACAGTCATGAAACAACTTCAAACTGAACTTAAACTCAGAGGTTTCTCTGAGAGAACTGTTCAAACTTATCTCTACCAAAATCAAAAATTCCTCGAGTTTAATCATAAAAAGCCAGAGGAAATTCAGGAGATCGATATTAAAGAATATCTAGGCCATATGTTATCAGATAAAAAAGATGCGCACACCTCTGTGGCCTTGGCAAAAGCAGCATTAAAATTTTATTATGACGAAATTCTCAAGAAGAATATTGTGACGTTGAAAACACCAAAGCTAGCTCGAAAGTTGCCGGAAATATTGACAAAGGAGGAAGTGAAGCGACTTCTTACAACGTTAACACATACCAAAAGCAGGATAATCATTAAATTATTATATTCCTCAGGAATTCGCTTGTCAGAATGCTTGCATCTTAAGATTGAAGACTTAGAGTTAGGAAATAAAATCGGCTGGGTTCGGGGTGGGAAAGGCAATAAAGACCGGATGTTTATCCTATCAGAAGATGTCAGTGCAGAAATTTTACACTATATCAATGCACAGAATCGTCGTTCTGGCTATCTTTTTACGGGTAGTGGTGGAAATCATTTAACTCCCAGAAATATTCAAAAAATGGTCAAAAAAGCAGCGCAAAATGCAGGGATACAAAAACAAATCACACCGCATAAACTACGGCATTCTTTTGCGACACATTTGTTAGAATCAGGAACAGATATTCGAATCATTCAGGAATTATTAGGCCATTCTAATTTGCAGACGACACAGATTTACACGAAAGTGAGCCAGCAGCAATTACGAAAAGTGAAAAGCCCACTCGATAGTTTATGACCGGGGCACGTATTTAAGTAATAAGTCATACAGCTGTTCGATTTCTCTGGCTTTCGTAGGATAGGAATTACTGATCACAAATGTTTGTTCATCAGACAAGGTGAGATCGGCACAGCGTTCTCCAGAACGGTCGACAAAAGTGAAACAATACAGATTATGATCCATCCACAATGGCCTCATTTGATCAGCAACAATATCTTTAGGTAATTTGATCCCACGTCTACCGGTAATTTTTCGTGCTGCTTGGCGGTATAAAGTGTGAATCTCTTCAACTGCCCCCATATATCGTTCATAGTGTTCTGGGTTCAATCTACCTTCTTTATCTTGAGGGACAAGTGGTTCTGTAAGAGCAATAACGATTCCTTGAATCGGATGCTCTCGATCTAACTCTACCTTTTGTATCAGATTTTCTAATAACATCATCGTCCAAGTAACAACCTCAATAAAAATATTCTTACGCCGCTTCCCAGATGTTACGCCAGGTCTGCATTGCTTCATCAGTTTTACCCAAGCGCGCCTGGAGAAAGCCAGCATTGACATAATCTTTAGCTTTCAGAGCATATTCCAAAGCTTTGTGGTTATCTTGTATGGATTGCGCCAGGTACATCCCTTCAATAAATGCAAAATGATCATTTGCCCTATCGTAATTACGAAATGCTCGGCTATAATCCCTCATTTTTACAGCACACTCAGCCGCTTTGAGGTATTCATGCTTGAGTTCATAGGTTGGCAGCATCCGTTCAGGACGTTCAGGACGAACAAAATCTAAAATGGCTGTCTTTACTTTATCAACTAACGATTCCTCCTGTGCAAAATTTGCCTGGACCGCGATATTGACTGCCACCATCGGAAGAAGAGGAAAAGTAGATAGGTATATAAATGTTACTATTATGTATACTGGTGGAATGGGTAGATTAAGTTTAATGAGAGGTGTAGTATTAGTCACAGCAAAATTATTGTGATGCTGTTTCCTGAAATACATAGATTTGAGTGGGATCACGCATCGTTACTTGAAAGATTACAACCCCTGGATAAGTTTTAGAGAGTATTCAGAAGAAAACAGAGGTGGCTTAATAAGGTAACTCCTGATTTTCCGGCAGGAAAGAATGATGAGATTATTTATTCTAATTCAACTACTTCGGACAGGTACTTGTCTCCTGGCTTAAAATGGTATAACCTGTCCATCAATCTGTTTAATGGTGGTACTAAAATCCTATGTCCGGCTTCTAGCATCTCCCGTGCAACATCATAAACTGCGTCTGACTGGCCTCCTCCAACAAAATTGATTCGTGTCTGCATATCCAACCTTCTTGTTTCTTGTGGGTCTTTTGGGGCAAGTGGATGATATATTATTGACTCCTTTCTGTTGTCAACTGTTCTCTCCATCCAGGACCTGACTCCTGGCCGATCTAGTTCAGGAATAAGCAGATATCCACTGTTCATAAGAACCTGGTCAACACTAATCGGTCCTGACAGATACATTCCCGGTTTTTCTACCTTAGCAGAAGTATACAAAAGAAACCCTTGGGGATGGCTCATCCCTTTTAGATCATCTAATTCTAAAGAACCACTCGTTACCATATAAGTGAAGGTAAACCGCTCCTTTTTATAATTTATGATTTTATGTTCAACATTTAATGCGGAAGTATGCTTATTTAAAATATTGAGAAGAGATCATTACCGGAACTCTCTCTTAAACTTCAAGGCATCTTCTTCAATATTCGGACTCTCTGAGATTAAAACGCCTTTAACCTTAAATTCTTTCAGTGCTCGTAGTACATATTGAGTCTATTCTTCTCCAGCAAAGTCGATCACTGCCCGAGGAACGTTCGCAGCTGCGGGCTGCATTCAAAGTCTAAAGAATGCTTGTCGGTAACGTCGCAGACCAGGGTATTCAGCTGATTTTTGGAAGGGCTGGCTTCAGAATAATTTTATTTTCTGACTTTTTGAAATGAATGTCGAAAGCAGTAAAAATCCCTTCAATCCCCAATACCACATCTTCTTCTTCGGGCTGATTGTTGTTTGCTTCAGGTATCAGGACGGGAATATTGGCTAAATAAACCTCCTCTCGTTGAACTTTTCCCATAAACGTGATTCCTACTTTACCGTGCATTACTTGTGCTGATTCCCGAAAGCCGAACAAAACAGACTTTTCTCCTCTTATTTTCAAACCGAGAGCCTGAGCGAGGCCATATGGAATAACAGTAATATCACAGCCAGAATCGATAAGCGCTGCTACAGTTACAGTAGCTTTTTCCCCGTGAAGTACTATGGGGATTCGAGGACGGGAAACAAACCCGCCATCAGAAAGTTTTTCCTTCTTAAAACGATAGACTAAGACCATGTTTATAAAATAGCTAATTTATTTCTCACTTTCGTGAGGAAAGGCCTTTTGGTCGGATATCGTTTCCGTACTTCGTCTAACACCGCAGCAACATTCACACCAAAAGCGACAACTTTTTTGTTTATAATTGCCACCCATTTCCCAGCATAATTACTGAGATCTTCATTCAGGTACCACTCATAATCAGCATAACTCATCTGTCAGATAAAGTCAATGTTATTTATAAATGTTTCCGGCTTTTTTTTCGGCTAGATTTGTATCGTCTTATTTTTCTCCTCTCTTCTCAATTAGTGGAATCTCTGATGAATTATTTCACTTCCCCATACTCCTTCTTGAACTTCAGCGCATCTGCTTCAATATTCGGACTCTCTGAGATTAAAACGCCTTTGACCTTAAATTCTTTCAGCGCCTGCAGCACCTCCTGATAGCGGAAAGCACATTCATCGACATTGACATGATTCTTCTCACCAACCTTTGTGAACTCAATACCTTCCAGGTGCATGTGCATGTTCTGCAACGCTTCTTTCCCGAGACCTTTCTCGATTTTTCCCAGAATCTCTGCAAACTGGGGCTGAGTATTCACTTTTCCTAAACTTCTGGCATAATGATGCGCCCAATCAATGCAAGGAAGCACTTGTTCTACCTCCTGAGCAAGCGCCACCAGTTCATCCACATCGCCAAACTGATGAATTTTACCGCCAGTTTCAGGCCGAAGCCAGATGGTATTTCCCTCATCTTGTAATTGCT
>JAHFRS010000027.1 GCA_023266155.1 archaeon | reverse complement strand
GTGCCCGCTTCATAAATATCAAGGTGCGCCGGTTGGCCGCTGCTTCGGGCATACAGATCAATCACCCGCCCGTTCGTCAAATCCCGTTCAAAAGTTACTCTGACAAATTCATCTTTGGCAATAGCTTCACTCCAAACCTCATCTTTTGTCTTGACCTGTTCAAAGATGTTGGACATAAAAACATAATCTGCATCAAGGTGCACGGCATCAATCGCGACAATATCCCCGCCAGCATAGGCGCTAAAGCCGCCCACGGTAAATTCAATCGAGTCGCCATGATCAATGAAGGGAATAGCTGCCACTTCCCACCGCGGACAGGAAAATGTCGCTGATTCAAACGTAGCACAGCGCATGATATGATTAACGTTGCCATTTTTAGGCAGGCGAATGACTGCGCTGGCCACCTGAATGTTTTCTCCCACGATCACGGGAGTGGTAATTTCTCCATTCTCAAGTTTGGTTTCAGTAGCGATATCTATTTTCAGGAGCGGTGATACTGTTGATGCAGCCGCAATCACAGATTCGGTAGATTCAGCAGATTCCGCCGGCTCATCAGAAGTCGTCTCCATCATAGATGCCGTCGCAACGTTTGGTGGCCCCTGAGCAATTTTCAACCCATGAAGTTGTATCGTTGCTGTCGCCTTCTGGACAGAAATTCCTAACCAGCTTCGGGGCGATTCAGTAGAAAGTTCCACATCATAACTGCCATCATCATTTTTTGTGGCAATTGATGTGCCGATGTCTTCATCAACCTGGTTTTTAATTTTAACGTGAGGATTGATAGAATTATCCTGAGAAATTCCTTCCGTCGTCGCAGAGCCGGTAATTTCCCCCTGCCAAAAGGGAGAGGAAAAAATGACAACGATAGCCATAATAAGAATAACACCGAAAATTAAAGCGACTCCCGTTCGCAGCGAGGTGGAACTTTTTTTTTCTTTTCTTTCCTGCTCCAACTGAGCATTGATATGGGCTAATTCCCTCTGAGCACTCTCTGCTTCCTGCTGGTAATACGCAAGAAGTTGAAGTAATCGTGTTCTGTCGCGAACGATAACGTTAGTCGTGGTTCCTTTTTGGTTTTCTTGGATTCTGTTTTGAACATTTCCGGCGTGCTGTGATTGATTCAAGAGTTGTTGCGTCTGGCGCTGCTGAATTGTTAAAAGCTTGATTCGTTCCTCTATGTCTTTCTTCCTCTTCGTCCAATTCACCTCTTTTTTCAACACCATCGTCCTCTTAATTTGCCTCAGCTTCTTGTTTGATACTATTTTTGGTGTCGTATCTCTAACGAGATTTGAAACCATCATTGAGATCATTGAGATCACCAAGATTCCCCGGTGCACGTCCCCATGCCGCCACCAGGGGCTTCACAACGTTTTGATCCCAGCCTTCCTGAACTAACGCCGCCATAATTTTCTCCTGATCAAAACCATGGGCAGCACTGGCCTTAATAAATTTTTTCAGCCGTTTCATCTCCTCGGAAGATATTTCATAATTCTGCTGCAATTCCTGTTGCGCTCTCACACTAGCCAAAGCAACTTTGATCTCCTCGTCCTGCCACTGCTGCTGCCTGAGGAGAGAAATAATTTCCTGTTGAGAATGCTGTTTATGGAACATCTCCGCAATCCATTCTTCTCCTTGTTGCTCATCATTTTTCGCTCGGCGCTTAAGCAGCAGCACCGTAGCCAAACCGACCAAGATGATGCTCGTAACTGCTGCCAACCATCCTAAGCCATACCCTTTAAATTGAGTGAAAATTCCGCCAATGGCTCCGCCAAATAAATTTGCCTGAGAAGCAGATTTTTCTCTTTCCCTTCCTACCGCAAACTGCGCCGCCTGTTCTTCCGAGAATTCAAAGGTGCGAAAGGCGACCCCTTCATAATTCCTGAACAACAATCTTAGATTGAGAGTATATTGTGCAGCAGGTAATTCTGAATTAAGGTAAAGAACTCCTGATTCCTGCACTCTCGTCCCAGAAACAAAAATCACATCTGATCCTGATGCCAGAGTCCGTCCTGTTGTATCCGCCACCCAAAATTCAACTTGCACATCACCTTCCATCCCCGCAATATTTTTGATACTATACGTAAAGTAAAGTTTATTTGGCGAGATGAGATCAATGCCGATGATCTTAAGATCAAACACTTCATTGCAGAGAGAATTAACACAGTATTGATTGTCCGGACAATCACTGTCAAATCTGCAAGGGCCGGTGGGTGTAACAAGAACTTCCGGCAGGGATACAGGCTCTCCTGTTGCTGCGGTCGTTGTCGTCGGTATAGTAGAACTACGGCTGCTTCCACCACCGCTTCCGGAACTACCACTGGAACTGCCAGAATCTACCTGCTCAGTGCGGTTTACCAGGAACGTAACGTATTGACTATTATTGACGTTGCCCACTGTATCGTTCGCATAAACTCTCGCACTATGAATCCCTTCCGTCAGCAAACTGAGATTGATTGTTGCGTTCCATCGCCCCTGATAGCGTGAAGCAGAAATATTAAACATTGTGCCATTGCTGGAATTAATGCCAAAGAGAACGTTCAGCACGGTCATCGTACTGTCATTCACCGTGGCGTTAAGACTGACGCTATTAGAACTTAATCCCGGGCTGAGATTGATGTAATCAGTATAATTGTGGAAGAGCAGAGTGGTAACGTTCGGCGGAGTTTTGTCCAGCCTAAAGGTAATCACTCCTCCCGTGTTGTTGATATTATTGACACTATCGGCCGCATAAGGAGTAACAGTATAAACACCATCCGTCATGGAAGACAGTACGAGTTCAGCCATCCATTGCGTGGAGTTTCTGGTGCCGGAAAGGTTTGTCTCGGTCCCGTTGCCGTTATTGAGTCCAAAACGGACAACTTGGACATAGGTCGTGGTATCGTTAGCGGTGATATTAAATTCAACTTTATAGGCAGCACTGAAATTAGAATTATTGGTAAAGTTTGCCGTGAACGTGGTGACATTGGGAGGCATCCGATCTAAACGAAATGTGATCACTCCAGCCGTGTTGTTGGTATTATTCAGACTATCTGTCGCATAAGGCGTGACAGTATAAACACCATCAGAAATGGAAGATACCACTAATTCAGCCATCCATTGCGTGGAGTTTCTGGTGCCGGAAAGGTTCGTTTCGGTCCCATTGCCGTTATTGAGTCCAAAGCGAGCGCTACTGACAAATGTAGTACTGTCGTTCGCCGTCATATTAAATTCAAACTTAAAAGCAGTTGTCGAGCTAAAGTTGGAACTGTTCGTGAAATTAGCGGTGAACGTGGTGACATTAGGGGGCGTACGATCAACGGTGAACTGCACTGATTCTGTGCGATTGTAATTGCCGGACGTATCGTTCGCGAGAACCGTCATACGATTAAGCCCCTCAACGACGGTAGAAAGGTTCACGGTGGCAGACCAAAAGGAAACAAAATTAGCGTTGGGTGCAGACTCTTGCGAGGAAGTAACATTGAACGGCCTTCCAGTCGCATTGTCAAAACTAAAGATCACTTGGTCAGGATAGGCATCGGTAATGGAGACATTAAAAAGCCGGTTGCCTCCACTGACATTAGAACCATTCGTCGGTGTCGCAATAGTCACACTAGGCGGAGCTGTATCCTGCGCCGCAAAACTGCTAAAGCTGGTGATGTTAAATGTTAAGATACCAGACGTAGCGTTGTAACTTATGTTATCACAACTGGGACTGGCACAATTCGTTCCCGCCGCAATAATATCACCGCTCGCAGTGGTAAAGTTTTCCACCCGCCTGATCTGACTGATCGTTCCCAGAGCTATCCCCCGTAAAGTGATGTTCGCGCTGGTATTGATTTTTGTCGGCAAACCCGTCGTTAATCCTTCTATCGTCACGCCAAACCCAGACGTATTAACAGCGATAGTATTATTGCCGATGAAAATATTTTTCCCAAGACCCAGGCCCTGGTCATTACTGGCGTTGATATCAAAATTATCCAACACTGTTTCATTGGTCCAGCGGATTTCACCAAAAGAATTATTGTAAATGAAATAATTAACCGTTCCCACACCGCTGCCATCAGAAATTTCTATGCCCAGAGTAGCGGTGATATTATTATTGATGTACGTACTACTATTAGAGAGAAGATTGATAGAAAGGCCATCTCCCGGGCCAGACGCACCACCCGTGACGATGATATAATTTGAAACAACCGTATTATTCCTGCCAGAGATACTTATTCCATTGGCGCTCTCACCAGAAGTGTTGATCAAGTTGCTTTCAATAGTGCTATGATTCCCACTAAACGTTATGCCAATAGAGGACCGAGTGCGTATAGAGTTTTCCTTGACGGTATCATAGAGTTCATTCTCATCATAAATCCCTGAACCGAGCGTATTACCAACCGTGTCGTTAATGACATTCAAACTAACGATATTATTCTGAGAGTTTCTTGTTCTAATATTATAATTTATTCCTGAAGGAGTGCTGCTCAGATTATTGAGGGTGAGATTACTCCACGATGAATAATTAAGTAAGATTCCATGGAACCTGGTGCCGGTCATCTGGATAATGTTAGATAATATAGTTGTAGAATTACAATTCTCTGTTTGAATTCCCATGGAATCATTGCCAGAGACAACAACACTATTGGCATAAACACTCCCGCTGCCCACACAGTCTTGGATATAAATGCTTTTAGAAGCAGTGGTGGCATCCCGAAGGATAATACTATTATTAGTTATATTCACGGTGGTAACATTCTGAATGATTATACCTATTTGTGTCGCACTGACATTCACGGGTTCAATGGTATTATTAAAAATCGTGATGTTGGCACTATTCTGCATTCTGATGTTAGTAGTAAAATTGTAAATTCTCATGTTTCGTACGGTGATGTTATTAAAAACGCCAGGATTCAGCACACCGGTAGACGTCGAATTGCCTGTGACGGTAAATCCTGCACCATCAAGTATAATATTGCTCGCATTGATGAGGAAACAGGTCGTAAAGCCACCAAGGAGAGTTCCCTGGTAGGTAATGTTGCTGGTAAGCGTAATACTTTGCCGGACATCACCACACGCTGTGGTACTGGCAGCTGCTTGAATTCCCAGAACTGTCGCCCCGGTGAGATCCTGCGGTGAGGATAATAGAACGAGCATCACTATCATGACTATTAAAACAGCAATAGTGGCAAGAATAATCAGATAACGAGAACCAATCCTCGTACTTTTTCTCGGTTTTGCCGGGCTCATTTTTTCTCACCCTCAGGGGAATACCACCAAATCCAAGTCCCTTTCCCTGAACCAACGGCTTTGCCTTTGATCAAGCCATCTCCCCGCAGCAAATTTAAGCGATACAGAATCTTAATACGGCTAACCTTCTTGAGCAGCAGTTCGATCTCTTTCGTTTCCAGCGGCTCAAAAGATTCCTTAATCTGCTGAAGAATCTGCTTACTGATGGCATCGTTCTGTTCCAGCATCAGGCTCGAAGAAAACCAGGAAGGTATTTAAAGCTATCGGTAGAGTTATGGGTATATTCACCAATACATTTATGGATAGATAAAAGAAGCTAAAAGTAAACATTTTATGCCATAAAGTGGATAAAAATATCCCTCTTTAGAGAGAAAAGTTTATATAGGAGAGCCCCTTTCAAAGTAAGATGTACGAACTGGCCCTCCTTAAATTAAAAGAACTTCCCCTCTTTTCGCTCGCTGATGTAACCCAAATTGTCTCCGGCAAGGCCTATGCCAAAAAAGTGGTGAAAAAAATGGTCGCTCGTGGGGAAATCAGAAAAATACGGCGCAACACGTATACTTTCCATGATGATCCTTTCTTGATGAGCACGTTTCTCTTTAAACCAAGTTATCTTTCTTCGGCTTCAGCGCTCTCCTATCACCAACTCATCAGCCAAATCCCTACAGAATTTTTTTGTTTCTCTCCAAAAGCCAGGAAAACAGCAGGGGCCATTAATGTTTATCCCACTCCCTATTTTTGGGGATTTGAAGAACAACCATATCAAGGTTTTAGCATTCCCATCGCTACTCCCGAAAAAGCCCTCATTGACTCTTGGGGAATAATTCCCGTTTCCATCTTTGAGGAAGCCGTTCCGGAAATAAATGTGAAACAGATGAAGGAATATCTCAAAAAGATAAAGAAAAGTAGTGTATTGAAAAGAATGGGCTATCTCCTCGAAAGGAATGGTTTTGAAATCTATTCCCACCTAAAAGAAAAGATTAATAACCGCTACATTTTTTTTGATCCACTCGCTAAAAAGAAAGGCCCTAAGAACAAAAAATGGAAATTAATAGTGAATGTACCATGATCACCATAGAAATGCTCTTGGAAGCGGCGAAGAGAAAAAGGTTGACCAATAAAGAGCACATTGAAAAAGATTATTACCAAGATCTTCTGCTTTTCCATCTGCATCAGCAGACCAATAAGCTGATCTTTAAAGGTGGAACAGCTTTGTATAAATTGTATCAGCTGCCCCGCTTTTCAGAAGATTTGGATTTTTCTCTCATTGGTGAAACTGACCTCCGCGCGATATTGACTCTCGCCGTGGAAAAAATTCCTGAGGCTAAGATCAATGAAATCAAGGAACTTCAAGGGTCTTTCCTGTGTCGAATTCGTTTTTCCGGGATCATCACGTCAGGAAATACGGTGCGGATAGATATCAGCATGAACAATCCCCTTCTAGAGAAATTTGATGTGAAAAATTATGTCCCGACGTATCCTGACCTTAATCCCTTTGCCCTACGGGTGATGAATGTAAAAGAGATCGTTGCTGAGAAAATCCACGCTCTTTTCGCGAGAGAGAAGTCCCGGGATTTGTATGACTTATTCTTTTTATTGCGCTTTGTTGAATTTGATAAAAATCTTGTACAGAAAAAGTTATCTCATTTTAAGATGCGGTTTGATGGTAAAAAGATTGCTGAAAGAATAGACAATTTAGAAGCGGTGTGGGAGAAAGAATTAACCGCCTTCATCCTCGGAAAGTTACCACCTTTTGAAATTATCAGAGATTTTGTGATGAAAAGATTAAAAGGATGAACTTGTGGAAGAAAAAACAGAGCTATCCAGGTTATTTGACCCCCTCCCAAACGATAAATGGCGGTAATTTCTTGCCCAGAGGTTATTTAAACTTTTACCCGCAGTGAAAACCCTTCCGCCGCCGCTGCCATGGCAATATGCTTAAATTCATCTTTGATAACTTCATCAAAATAAAGTATTCGCCGGGTGTGGGGAACATCGATAATCATGTATTCCAACTCATCGCCAGTGCCTGTAATGTGGACATAGCGCTTCTGCCGTGGAACGAGTTCCCGTGTCTTGGCATTAAAATCATATTCGTCGCGCCAGCTGCCGGGATGAATAATCACTTGATTCTTACTGTGCGCAATCCTTTTTTCATGAATATGACCTAACACGACTAAATGCTGCCGGTCAGGACTTTTCTTCATGAACAGGGCAGTGATATTATCCACATCCCAATGAAACGTCCTGATTCGAGTATACAATTCTCGGAACATATTTCGGGGAAAGGAATAAGTGGGATCAGAATAAAAACGGAAGGGATAATAAATCAACGACTTAAAAAAATAGCCAAAAGTATGACGGGAAAATTGCCGGGCGACAACGCGATGATGGGTCAGCAATTCGGGACGGGGAAAAATTCGTTCCAGAAAAGGATGTTCCTCCTTCATCGTCATGTAGGTACTGATTAAGCCAAAAGTCACAAAGGGAAAATTAAGGATGGATTGCCCTTTATGCTTCAAAAAGAGATTTTCAAAATTGACAGAAAAGAGAAAATCGTATTGGTGGCCATGTTCAACATGCAGGCCGGGCTGTTCATATTTTATGCCGGGAAAAATGACTCTTTCGGAACTGCCCAGCAACCGCTCGATTTCCTTCTGTACTTCGGGATAGATTAAATCCTGATCATGATTGCCAAGGATAAAAAAAATCTTCTTTCCGGGCTGGGCGACAAACTGTTTCCACGCTTCAAAGATCGGTTGGTGAGCGGAATAAATGAGCTTTAATTTTTGAACCGAAATCTCAGTGGTGATGTGTCGGGGATAATGAGTAGGATTGAGCTGAGAAGGGCATTTTAAAAAATCAAAGGTATCGCCATTCAGGACCAGATCGATTTCGCCTTCTTTTTGGCTCAGGGAAAGAATCAGCTCGGAAAGAGCCTTGTCGCTAATGAAATCGTCAGTTAAATTGCCGGCGCCAAGTTCAATGTCGCCGAGGACGATAATTTGCTTGTTGTTGGCCATGGTCAATTCGGAAGGGGAAAACACGGCAATGAATTTAAACAATGATAGAAGTCACGATAGCCCACCTTTTCGTTTCGCAACCCCTGTATCAGGATGTACCTTTTCAGAGGAGTGAGAACAGCAATCGAGACAGATTGTCCCCGGTATCGAACCAAAGGGTAAATACTCTGGCTCTTCATTTTCTGGAGTGCTTCTTCTACCTGCTGAATACTGAAATGGTCATCTACTTGAGGAACTAAGACGTAGAGTTTTCCCAGAACTAATTGTTCCGCTGGCCCTCGTGAAACAGCAGTGGAGAGAGTCTCAGCCTCCGTTATTTCGTAGGCCTTCCAGCCTTTCGTGTTGATTTTTTTGATGATTTGTTCTAACATCGTGCTAACGCGAGAAGATAACTTTATAAATGTTTCCATTTCATCACTACTATTTAAAAGTGAAATGTAAATTTTTCTCCAGCTCCTGAAGAAGTAATGCTTTAATGAGCAATGCTTTAACGAGCTAAACAAATATCAATAACTCAATAACTCTTCCCAAAATAGAACCATGACTGCACCGGCTTGGAGCAGGCAAAACAACGCTGTCCTTTCTTCATACTGGGCTGTTCCAATGGTGCATTGAGGCTTTTAGCCCCCCCTGTTTTTTCTTTAAAGTTATCCTCACACGCAGCGGTAGCACACCAGCCCGCGAGGACGACTTTTTGTTGGTCCAATTGTTGTTGCGCTTCAAGCAGAGTCGAAACAACCATCGTATGATTTTGCAACCACTGCTCAGCTTTGCTGTATAAGTCATGCTGTATCTTTTCTAACAAAACCGGAATTTCTTTCTCCAGCGATGTCAGTGCCTGCGGTTTTTTCTCTCCCGTATCTCTTCGAACCACCATCGCCTGTTTCTTCTCGACATCTTTGGGACCTATTTCAATGCGCAGGGGAACACCTTTCATTTCCCATTCATTATATTTCCAGCCGGGTGTATAGCCATCACGGTCATCAAGATAGACCGAAAGGCCCGCCGCCTGTAATTTTCCTGCCAGCATCGTGGCTTCTTTCAATACTTTTTCTTTAGAATCGTCAAAGATGATGGGCACAATCACGACCTGAACTGACGCCACTCGCGGTGGCAGTACCAACCCCTTATTATCCGAATGAACCATAGTCATCAGGCCAATGGAACGGGTGGAGATCCCCCATGAATTCTGCCAGCCAAACTGCTGTTGTTGCTTTTCATCCAGAAACGAAATGCCAAACGCTTTTGAAAAATTCTGCCCTAAATGGTGAGACGTTGCTCCCTGTGCTGCTTTGCCATTGGGCAAAATGGCTTCCACCGATAAGGTAAAATCCGCCCCGGCAAACTTTTCTGATTCCGCTTTTCTGCCTGCCAGCACGGGCAAGGCATAGAGTTCCCGAAACAACTGGTGATAAAATCCTACTATTTTGTGAGCTTCCTCAACAGCGTCCTGTTTGTGGGCAAAGACTGTATGCCCTTCCTGCCATAAGAATTCCCGGCTTCTGAGCAAAGGAATGGGATGTTTAAATTCCCATCTGACGACGTTACACCACTGATTCAGCCGCAACGGCAAATCCTTGTAGGAGCGGATCCATTGAGCATAGGAATCATAGATAATCGTTTCTGATGTTGGTCGCACCGCTAACCGTTCTGGCAATTTAGAATTTCCTCCCGTTTCGACCCACGCCACTTCCGGAGCAAAACCTGCCACATGCTTTTTTTCTTTCGTCAGCAGGGATTCCGGGATAAATAAAGGGAAGTAGGCGTTTTTCACGCCATCAGCTTTAATCAGCGTATCAAAGTACTGCTGGACTTTTTCCCAAATATAATAAGCATTGGGACGAAGGATATAGCAGCCGGAAACGGGACTATAATCAATGAGTTCTGCTTTTTGCAGGAGTTGAATGTACCATTCGGAGAAATCATCTTCTTTTTTAGCGGTGAGGCCTTTGGTGTCTTTGGTGGAATTGTCTTGGTGTTGGGTACTAATAGTGAAGCTTTTGCTGTCTTTGATAGGAGCCATTAAATAGAAGAAATTAGCCCAGTTATTTAAAGAT
>JAHFRS010000026.1 GCA_023266155.1 archaeon | reverse complement strand
ATTTTGGTGATAAAAGCAGGTCATAGAAAAAATGTGTATGATAGAATACGATAACTCTTTTCACAATTTTAGGCGAGGGTGCGTCTGAAAAAACTGCACGGCTCTGAAGTGATGGATATCACTCTTATTGTCATAAGCTAAAAGTACATTTGCATCCGGAAAGGTCATCCTCATTCACCATAAAGAATCTTATCTACCTCTTCACTGATATGTTCCGTATCTTTGCCCCGGGCAGTAGCTTCGCTGAACGTTTTCGCAAAGGCATGAGCTTCTAAATTCTCCCCTAGACGGTGTGTTGCCCTTTGATACCGTAATTCTCTGCTATAGCCGTTTGCCAAATGCGGTAGCTTTCCGTGTCTGGGCAAGCCCCCAATAGACATTTCTACATCTACTGACCAAGCACATACTCCATATTCTGCCTGTGCCAAGTATTGTTGTGTGTCTGTCCAAAAGATGTTTTCTATTTTAGTTTCCTCTTTAAATGATACAATCGATACTATCAATCTGTCTACAAACATCACACGCTGAATAGCAAGTTCTTGCCATATTCTCAAATGTATATGGTGTCATAAAATTAAGAAGACTGTGTTCATTATCCATTGAAAGTTTGCTTTTTAAATAATCAAAATAGTACACTTTTAGACTGTCAGCAAGTCTGTAAACCACTCTCTCAACTCCAAAAAATTTGTTATTTTTATCTTCATAAACAATGGAAGCATGAACCACGCCTCTTCGCACAAAATCTGTGAGTCCACTTAGAGGAACAGAATCAATGACGGCAATAGCTTGGGCAAATACAGGCATCTGACTAAGGATTTTTTCCTGAAACTCTCTTCGATGTGTTTCATCGTTACCCCTAAATCTCTCGTATTCACTAGCGGCATAAAATGTATCTCCCGCTACTTGGAGCCTGCCTATCAGTTCCTGCCTGTATTTCTCTGCGAGGGCCATTTTATGTTCCAGATTTTTTACTTAATAGAGACTATTTAATTAGGAGAGCATATAATGGTTTGTTATAAAATATTGATAACAACAGAAAGAATTATAAAGAAATTGACTTTAGCTTTTCTATGGATGTAGGAAAATTAGAAGAATTGGGGCTCAGGCATAATGAAGCTTTAACTTATACTGCCCTACTGGAAATAGGCGAAACGACCACCGGAGCCCTGGTCAAAAAGACTGGTTTGCATCGGGTGCTCATTTACGATGCTTTAGAATCTTTGATTAAAAAAGGACTTGTTTCCTACGTGATTAAAGAGAATATCAAATACTTCCAGGCAGAGAACCCGGAACGGCTGCTGGATTTTATTAAAGAGAAAGAGGAAACGGCTAAAAGCATTCTTCCTGAACTTTCCCTTCTGCAGCAGCACGCCAAGAATAAACAGCTGGTTTCTGTGTATGAAGGCATTAAAGGTCTTAAATCGGCGATGAACAATATGCTAAAAGAACTCACTTCGAAAGATTATCATTACGTCTTTGCATCTGGAAATATGGCTGATACAATGGGGGCTTATTATCATCTCTACCAAAAAATAAAACGGCAGAAGAAAATAATGACTCATGTAATCTATGATGAATCTTTTCGAAAAAGAAATGATGTTACCAAAGCCACGTATGGTAAGATTAAATTTTATCCCCTCACCGCATTTCCTACCGACACCTGGATCTACAAAGATAAAGTTTTGATTGTCACCTATACTGCTTCACCTCCGGTGGCTATTTTGATCATCAGCGCGGAAACTGCCAATTCTTATAAAAAAATATTTGAACAGTTTTGGAAGAAAGCGAAAGATTAGGGCCTTCCACACAAGATCCTTCCAATCCAATGCTCTCCATTACATTGGTTAAATTCAAATGACGAAGACGTAGCGTCTAGACGCAGCTGGGCTTTCTGAAACACTCTTAGAACGTACGCCTCAGACATTTCATATCTGCTTCCTAATGCATCATAAAAAGGCACAACAAAAAAAGCAGGACTCTTAGTTCTATCAACGAGACGGCTTAAATGAAGACAACTTGTTCTCCATTGTGTCATTGCATTCGATTCGGAGGGATAAAAAAAACAATCGATAGCCATAACTGCTGCATATTGGCCATGCAATTCGTACATATCTCTTGTTTGCACCCGCACATTTCTTATCTTCAGTTTTTTTACCCGTTCTTTCAGTTGATCAGTGGCATTGCGATCTTTATCAATCGCCAGAAATTGCGTTTCAAGATTGTTCAACGCATAATACAGAACTCGAAAGCCCGTGCCCGATCCTAACTCTACGACTGTTTCTACTCCTTGCAGTCTCTCAGATACGATGGGTGCCACTACTTTGGTTGATGGTAAAGAATGACGATCGTACCATTTTGCCTGAAGGTCGTAAGGAACGTGCCGTCCTTTAAACTGATCTTCGGAAATTGCGCGGGTTACGCCCAGTTGTTCACATAATTCGTCGATGGTGGTGGTCATATTAATGAAATAAACATCTTCAGAACCATTTTTATATCGTGTTCAGTAGTGAGATGTTTTTGATCAAACTTTTTTTTAAACAAAATCCTAACAGCCTTTCACCTGAATCTAGGTTTTTACTCCATTTTTTTCTAAAAACACAAAATGTGGAAACTACCACATTTGTGCACCAACAAAGCCGGTGCTTTGTTGAGTGAAATGGTGGTAGAGTGGCATAAGCCGCCTTTTGTGAGACCCAAAACAATAGCATCAAGCCACTGTCGATGATCCCTGAAAGCATTCTACTACGCGTTCACATGAACTTGCACCGGCTAAGGTTCGCCGTTTCATCGTTCCCGGCAGAGACGTCAACAGATTAACTCATCTCTTTCGCAAGAGACTTCGCCATATCATCCCATTCTGCAGGACGTGTCGTTGCTGAGCCAGAGCTACGGGATTTCCCCGTCTCCATAAAGGAGTAGCCATAGTGTGCCATACATCACTGTATTTCACGGGTGGGCGGACTTTCCTGAGCCTTGCGACCCACTGCTTTCTGCCACTGCTACCAACCTATATACTACAGCAGCTACTTTATAAATATTGCGGGGAATACGTGTTTTACTATGGGCCACCGATGAATTTACAGCAACTCTGCCAACCCATCTCCTGCTTCTCGGATAATTCTTTTTTCGGCTTCAGGAAGCCCACCATAGAACTGACGAATTTTTTCACGGTCCTGCAGATGCTGTGAATCACCGTCCGGAGTAATGACCCAATGGGGTGAGTTAGAAGCCTGATGATAAAAGCCAAAACCAATACTCCTGCTGACGATAAATCTGTACGATTTGATATCGCCCAGGGCGGCTTCACGGGCAATTTCTCTGGCGGTAATCCCCTGTAAAACTTCCTGATCACCATAACGCAACCGTAGTTCACGAATCGGTTGTTGTACGATGGTAGTAGAGGGAACATACTTGACCATAATTCCACGAGTCAGGTCGTGGTTAATAAATTTTCTGGAACTAAAAAATCATTTTTTCTTCAAATATCTGCGTAATCTTTTTAAATGGCTCTCTTATTGAACCTTTATTCGAGAGACGGGTCGGTCCACAGCTTATCCGTACTGGAGAAAGATGCTTAGCTCATTCTCCTGAGAAAAATTCAATTGAGGTAAAATAAACTATGGCACGCATGCATTCACGGGCAAAAGGAAAAAGCGGCAGTAAAACTCCGATTAAAAAAATCCCCACCTGGGCGCCCTATCAGGGCAAGGAAGTGGAAAAGCTGATTATTAAATATGCTAAATCCGGCAAGAGTTCTTCTGAAATTGGCTTGCACCTCCGGGATTCGTATGGCATTAACAGTGTCAAGGCCCTTACCGGCAGGAAAATCATGGCTGTCCTGCAAGAAAATAAGTTAAGCAGTAAACTGCCGGAAGATATCATCAACCTTATCAAGAAAATGATTGCCATCAAGTTCCATCTCGAAGGAAATAAGCATGACCAGACTGCCAAACGCGGCCTCATTCTGACGGAATCCAAAATTCGCCGTATCGTAAAATACTATCAGCGCAGCAATATTTTGCCGAAAGATTGGGTTTTGGACACCCAACGATTGAAGATGTACTTAGAATAATAAGAACCATTTTGAATACACGGGCTATCGAAAGCTTTTTATGTACTGTTCTTCTCCCTAACTCTGTGAATCATAAGACTGAAATGGTGTTGCTCGTTCTCTTCCTGATAGGCAGTATTGCCATCGTGGGAGTAATTATCGGCCAAACCAACGGCCAGAATGATTTCTTCAGAAGCCTACGCAGTAATTTCAGGACTTCCGGCACGATTACAGGTGGGATTGTCGTTGATACCAATGACTGTTTTGGCGCAAATTGTCCTGCTCCTATTTCAGCAGCAACGCCCTGCGTTGACAATCAGGGATATGCTTGTAGGATCGTTTGTTCTGCTGACAAAGAGTGTGACGATAAGATTTCTCAGACTAAAGATACCTGTAAGAATCCAAAAACAGAATATTCGGTCTGTATTAATAGGGTAGAATAAAAATACAAAAAATATCAAAGAGCAATATAGACAATTCCGTTGTTTACGTAATATGAACCGAAATTATCGATAACTTACAACATCGTTCTGATACTTTCAATGTTAGAAGCGATTTCCCGTCCTTTCTTGGTCAATTCCAGTAATTTCAGCCGGCCTTCCTTCTTAAAATTGATTAATTCCGCTTTCTGCATTTCCTGTAGAATCTTGACCACATGCGAATACGTACAATCAATTTGTTTAGCTAAAACCGACGCATAGACCTGAGAACTGGCATTTTTCAATTCGACGAGCATAACTGCCGGTTTTTCCCGAAAAAAAACGCCGAAAATTTCTTTATTTTTTCCCAATGTAAACACCCCTGATAATTTACCATCTCCCACCTCATCGTGTAGAGCTTGTAACTTATATTTAAACATTTATCGGTTGTGAGCTATTGGTTGCAGTAGCTATATATAAAGCTTGCGGAAGATTCGCCCAGATGATGGATTCTTTAGTAATATTTTCCTCTTTCTTCCTCTGGAACATGGAAATAATTAAACCACCTTTTCCTATCGGTCTTGTAAAGATTATTTAATAACTTATCAAAACTCAGAGAACCATCTTTTCCCTGTGGCGACCGGACATCGGCAACAATCCTGATCACATCTTTCCGACTTTCATTATATCTCCGCAAAGAATTTCTGGAAGAATAACAAAGGATCCTCGTGCCTTTGTGAGAATAATTCCTGAAGGTGACGACCTCCCTTGGTCCCTGTTCAGTTTCTTCATGAGAAAGATCACAACAGGACTCTAAAACCTTCGGAATTAAACGTTGTACTGTTTTCTCTAAATCTTCAGCGGTAAGCGTCCCAAAATAAGGGGCAATTTGGATATCCTGATGAATTTGATGTTCCATCGCCACTTCAACATAGAAATCTCTCACGTCAGGAAGATTCAGAAGATGTTCCAGCAAATTTACTTCTCGCCTTTTCATAAACACTGATTGGTGCCGAAGTAAACAGATGGTATCAGCCAAAATTGCCGAACCATCTTTTAACGCAAAATCAATGCAGTCTTTGGCCGCCTCATGGCCATGCTCGAAGTCATTCACTTGAAGTATCGGAACCGCCCGGCCATCGAAGAGATAATAATCAGCAGTTAAATTACCCACGCGACGAGCAGCCATGGAAAACATCAATTTCTCTGGAGCTAATTGCCAATCATCGCCGGGTTTGGATAATTCTGTATTCAGCCTATTCTGTTCTGCTTGCTTCTCCGCAATTTTTCTGAATCTTTCTTCCGCCAAGCCCAAGAGGAATAATTCATAGGGAGTTCCTGTATATGAGGGGTTACGTAATGCCGTTCGATAGAGAAAAGTATGATTTCTTGATGTTGCCGCCTCTTGAAGACGTATTTCCTCTAAATCAGGCTGCAATAAACTGTCCAGAATTAAGTAGGTGCGGACAGGTTCTTTTTTATAGGACGGTCTTGTTATTAGATTTTCAATAAGCCCACCTTGGCTAACTCCATCTAACCACACTGCGAGTAAACGCTGTTGTTTCTGTTCTTTTAAAGCGAAAATTTGAGGGAGGTTAGCATCAGCATTATAACCATTTTGTTCTACAATGTGTTCAATATCTCGGCGAGAGACGGTATCCACACTCAACGGATTTTTGTGTTCATGAACAACGGTCTCAAGTCTGTACGTAACGCCATTATATTCTCCATTGTCAGCGTCAACTATTCTGTTTCTATCGTACTGAGATGAAGAGTTTAAATCTGTAAGATAACGGCTGCGAGGTTTGAGAAGAGCATAATAAAGTTGCCGTATTGAGGAGGGCATGATTTTCCATCGCAGAATAAGCTCTATTTAAGCTTATCGGAAAATAACTACTTGGAAGTAAATTAAATAAAATAACGGCCTATCTTTTGCTCAGGTTTACTCTTTACCCCAGCGTGCTCTCTGAGCCACCAGAATCTTTTTAAGGTGATAACTACTGCGACAAAAGATGATACCTTTCTTTCCTCATGATGTGATCCGCCCGGGACAGGACCAGCTCATTCAGGATTTAGAAACAACGTTCGCGGCACAAAAAATCCTGATTGCCCACGCCCCCACTGGTTTAGGAAAGACCGCCAGCGCCTTAGCTGTAGCTCTCCAATATGCCCAGGAGAAAAAAAAACGGGTCTTTTTCCTGACCAATCGGCACACGCAGCATCAGATTGCGATTAATACCTTGAAACTCCTGCGGAAAAAAACCGGACAGAGCGTCTCCTGTGCCGATCTGATTGGGAAACGATGGATGTGCAGTCACGACGTGGCTGGATTGTATGGAAATGAATTCAATGAATTCTGCAAAGCAATCGTAGAAAAAGGTGAATGTGAATTTTATAATCGGGTTCGGACTGTAAATAAAGGCTTGCAGGTAGAGGCCAAAGCGGTTGTCAAAGAATTAGAACAAGCCGGACCTCTGCATAATGAAGAACTATTGCTGCTCGGCGCTGAGAAAAAGATGTGCGGTTATGAGCTGGCGTTAGCCGCAGCCAAAACGGCTCAGGTCATCATTGGCGATTATTATTATCTTTTTAACCCGCACGTGCAGAATACCTTGTTTTCGAAATTAGATATCCAGTTGGAAGATAGTATCCTGATCATTGATGAAGGACATAATTTACCCGGGCGAATTACCGAGATGCTCAGCAGCAACCTGACCAGTTTCATGCTGCAGAACGGCCTGACGGAAGCCAAAAAATATGGGTATCCCGGCCTGGTCAGCTGGCTACAGCAACTGGCGCGAATTCTTCAGCACTTCGCCGTCTTTTCCACACGGGAAATTCAGAAGGAACGGCTCGTGACGAAAGAAGAATTTGTCAGCAAAATAAATAAAGTTGTGGACTATGATCAATGTATCAGCGAACTTACCTTTGCGGCAGACGAAATCAGAAAAAAACAGCCACGGAGTTATCTGAGCGGGATTGCCTCGTTTCTGACAGCGTGGAGTGGGGAAGATCAAGGTTTTGCCCGCATTCTTTCTGAGCGGCCGGGAAAATATGAACCGATGCTGACGCTCAGTTATTCCTGTCTTGACCCTGGCCTGATCACCGCGCCGCTGCTAAAACGAATTCACGCGGGGGTCATCATGAGCGGCACATTAAAACCGACATTTATGTATAAAGACTTATTAGGCATTGAATCGGGGATCGAAAAAGAATATGGTTCCCCTTTTCCGCCTGAAAATAAGGTTAGCATCATCATACCGGAAACCAGCACTAAGTATAATTTACGCAGTGAATCCATGTATCAGCAGATCGCCCAAAAATGTTCTGAACTCTCATCGCTGATTCCCGGTAATCTGGCGTTCTTTTTTCCTTCTTATCAATTGCGGGATGCCATTAGCCATTTCCTCAGCACGCCAAAGAAAAAGTTCTGGGAGAAACCTGAGATGAGCAAGGAAGACAAAGAACAGTTCCTGCAGGACTTTAGGGCAGAGAAAGAATTAGGAGGCGTCTTACTGGGAGTTGCCGGCGCCAATTTTGCCGAAGGTATTGACCTTCCCGGCGATTTATTGAACGGCGTGGTGGTGGTAGGCCTGCCGTTATCCCGGCCGGATTTAAAGACGAATCAGCTGATTGCCTATTATGACACAAAATTTAGCCGGGGCTGGGATTATGGCTATGTCTATCCGGCGATGAATAAATGTTTTCAATCAGCGGGAAGATGTATTCGTTCGGAGACAGATAAAGGCGCCGTGATATTCTTAGATGAACGTTTTACCTGGCAGAATTATTTTGTGTGTTTTCCCAAAGAAGGGTTACGGGTAAGTAAAGAGTATGCCAGGTTGTTGAAAGAGTTTTTTGGGAATAATGAGAGTTGAAGAACGTATTTTTCCAGACCCGGAGACAACTGCTCCTGCCATTATATATAGAGGGTATAATTAATCCTATTGCCCATATTTCTACGTCTCTTTCGACCACCCCCTTATTTCCGGTGGAACTTTACTCAACCAGTATACAAAAACATAACATTTATATACTTGTAGCACTTTTCACTTAATATTCGCGGTGGGAACAAGAGGTGATAGTTTCCTACTTACGCGGGCTCCTGCAGGATTTTCTACCCTCACCCCCCTCATAGGGAGCCCCGTTTTTTTTTCCTTTTTTGGATAAATATACACGCTCACTTTCTTCGGTTTTAAAACGGCACGTAATTCAATTTAATCAACTGACTGATCATCACCGTTTCGTAGGATTCAATAATTGCGCCAAACTCTTGTTTCAATTCTGCTAAAACAAGGTTAAATTCGTTGATGTCCTTGATCGCCAGATTAAGTTCAAAATCAAACTGGCCAATTCTCTTCGTGCAATATAATACCTGCTGCTTCCAGGAACACCAAGCGATTAGTTTTTCTTCCTCCGCTTTGGTCGCTTGCCGTATTTTAAGGGAAATGCGGTAGAAATAATAATTAATTTTATTCAAATCAAAGGTTATTCGGAACGAAGTGATAATACTTTTTGATAATTGTTTAAGCCGATATTTTACAATATCCAAGGACAATCCTGTCTTCTTTACTAATGTTAATAGGGAAAGATTAGCCTCTTGCGATAAAGCTACGAGTATTTTTCTATCTTTTTCACCCAACGATATTTCTTTTTCTTCACCAGAATACTTTTCTATCTTCGGCAATTCTTTTTTTTCTCCCAACAATAATTTATGGAGTTTGAACACTTTAGTATAGACTACAATACTAACACTATAATCTTTGATGAAATCCTTGAATTGCTGCTTCAACTGCATCAAAAAGCTATCAAGTTCTTGTACATTATGCACCGCTACAGCGAGGGTATAATCGTATGCTCCTTCCGTTTTTAAAGCATGGATAATCTTATTTTGCTCCAGCAGATACTGTACACATTTCTTTTCCAGTTCTGCATGGGAAACAGTTTTCAAATTAATTTTGAATGTTTTATATCCTAACAATCCCAAATTAAGTGAACAAATGTAGTTGGTAATGACGCCTTGCTGTTCAAGATTCTTGATTCTATAAGCAACAACATTTCTGCTGACACGCAATCGCTTGGCCATCAGGGAATAAGGCGTTCGGCAGTTGAGATCCAGTTCACAGAGTATTTTCTTATCAATGACATCCATTTTGAACATAAAGTGCAATTTATTTATAAATTTTACTTTTTTTATTGAAATTATAAGCATAAATTTTATAATCATCGGCTGCTCACAGAGTAAGCATGGTTGATAAAAGATTAAAAAGTTTGGTAGAAGTACTGAAAAATGGGTATCGGGAGGAAGCAGAGGCAGAGTTTTCTCATCGCAATCTACATTGTTCTATCGAAGCGGGTTACAAGAAAGATGTCTATTCTGAAATCCTCAAAAAAGTTAATGAACTTTATGGAACAGACTACCAGCCACCTCATGTAATGCGTGAAACGATAGGGATGTTATCAAATAGATGGACCGGATTGTTTCAACAATGTAGTCTCAATGACCCTGACCATCCCCGCTGGCATGCCACTGCTGGCTTCTTTAACTTGGAGTCCAAAATTTTTAATGAAGAAATTTTACAGCGGTATAATGCGCCGTGCCCATCTTCTAATACACTACAACGATCTTACCATACCCTGGAACACCTTAGGCAAGGCCTCGTTGAATTTGACGAGGTGGTTTCGCAGTTTGAACATCCTCGCGAAGCGTTGTTTGGTTTTTATCTGCATGATGCCATTTATAATCCTCAGGCGTTTGATAATGAGGAGCAGAGTGCACAGCTGTGTTATAAGACTGCCCTAAGTTTGGGGTTATCTGAAGATTTTGCTC